>NZ_JBFRCY010000287.1:0-11040 GCF_052113305.1 Terriglobus sp. YAF25 | reverse complement strand
GACTACGCTCCGACGGCTCGCGTTTCACTGGATGGCTCGATTGCCCTTCCTCTGGCGGGCGTCGTCCATGTTCAGGGCTTGACATTGACCCAGGCCGAACACGCCATCGCCGAACATCTGGTTGCGGGGGGGATGTACAACGATCCCCAGGTATCCATCCAAGTCATGGAAACCCCCAATCAGATCATTACTGTTACCGGCGAAACGCGGGGCCTTGCAGGCGTAGTACCAGCTTTGGGGCGCCGGCGTCTTTTTGATGTTATTGCCGCCTCCGGAGGGCTTCTGCCGACCGCAAGCCATGTGGTCACTGTCCTCCGCCCCGGCCAGGATGCACCTTTGGTGATCGATCTCGGCAATAACCCGGCTAACGGTTCGATGGCAAACGTGCCACTCTTTGCGGGAGATACTCTGGTCATCCCAAGAACGGGCGTGATCTATGCTCTTGGCGCATTCAAGTTACAAAGTGCGATTCCGCTCGTCAGCAACTCGCCTCTCACGGTA
Organism: Terriglobus sp. YAF25; assembly: GCF_052113305.1. Taxonomy (NCBI): domain Bacteria; kingdom Pseudomonadati; phylum Acidobacteriota; class Terriglobia; order Terriglobales; family Acidobacteriaceae; genus Terriglobus; species Terriglobus sp. YAF25. Next base: position 10,539 of record NZ_JBFRCY010000287.1, on the reverse strand, counting down.
TTGCAGGCAATCGCGATTGCAGGCGGCCCGAACTTTGAAGGTAAACGTGAGGAGACCCGCATTATCCGCACCGAGGGAACGCGCCGCGTCGAGGTAAAGGTCAATATGTCTCGTGTGATTGCAGGCAAGGATCCCGATCCCGTCCTGCAACCGGATGACATCCTCTACCTGCCGACAAGCGGTATAAGGGCCGCGATTCGAGCAGGCGGCATCGCCACACTGATGGGTATTGCACAGCTCTCGTCTTACATCACGCTCAATCACTAAACGCCACGACGTCCATCCAGGAAAGGAGTTCAACGTCCGCATCATGGGTGACCATCAAGTGTCCTCCAGGCGCAAGCTCCGGCTCGCATATCTGGTTACGCATCCGATCCAATATCAGGCCCCCCTGCTCCGCCGTATCTCTCGGGAGCCGGACATTGACCTGACTGTTTATTTCGGTTCGGACTTCTCCGTTCGTGGCTACAAAGACCAGGGGTTCGGCGTTGAGGTGAAATGGGACATTCCTCTCCTGGAGGGTTATAAATACGAATTCCTCCCCAGGATTCTGGACAACGTCTCTTCACCAGATCATTTGCGTCCCCTGAACCGAGGTTTTTTCTCCAGAATCGCCCGGCACGACGTGCTTTGGACCCATGGATACTCCAGCGTGAATGCTCTCCATGCCATGGTGGCTGCCAAGGCGCTCGGGGTGCCGGTCCTGCTGCGGGCCGAGCCATGGATGGCGGACCGGCCGAGAGCCGGATGGAAGCTGGCGATGAAGAAGGCCTACTTTGCGGCTCTGTCGCATCTGATCGATGCGACCCTGCCGATCGGAACGCTGAACAGCCAGTATTGGAGCTATTACTTCGGGGAGGATATTCCCCAGTTCCTCTTTCCGTATGCGGTCGATAACAGTTATTTCCAGCAGCGCGCGATTCCCGCCCGGGAGACTCGCGCGCAGTTGCAACAGGAACTCAACCTGGATCCATCTCGCCCGGTGATCCTGTTCGCTTCCAAGCTGCAGCAGCGCAAGCACTGCGACCATCTGCTGGAAGCTTATCTCCGGCTGTCGCCAGCACCTGGAGTCGATCCGCATCCCTACCTCGTCGTCGTCGGGGACGGAGAACAGCGGGCGAAGTTGGAAGCGCGTGTCAAAGAATCCGGATGTACCAGCGTCCGCTTTGCTGGTTTCCGCAACCAGGCAGAACTGCCCCGTTTCTTCGATCTCGCCAGTGTCTTCGTCCTGCCTTCACGRCATGAACCCTGGGGACTGATCGTCAACGAGGTCATGAATGCCGGACGCGCGGTGATTGTCTCAACCGATGTTGGCTCCCAACGTGATCTTGTAACCGACGGCGTCGAAGGATGCGTCTTTCCGGTTGGTAATATCGATGCACTGACTGATGCCCTGCGGCGTGTTTTTGCGACACCGGATACTCCCGCGGCAATGGGTACTGCCGCCCTGGAGCGCGTCAACCACTGGAGTTTTGAAGAAGATGTGCAGGGACTGCGGCAGGCGCTTGCACACGTTACCGGCAACTTTATCGCCTGAACTGTTTTATTAACTGTTGTCCCTGAGAATCTCTGCCAGACCATGCGCATTCTGCACATCATCCGGACGATCAATCCTGAGGCTGGCGGGCCGGCTGAAGCGGTCCGCACCCTGATCAGCTATAAGGACCTCGGCTATGAAGGGGAAGTCCTTACGCAGGACGATCCGAATGCTCCTTATCTCAAAGGACTGCCCTTCCCCGTGCATGCGCTAGGGCCCGTCAATTCGACCTATGGCTACACCTCGAAGCTGATTCCATGGCTCAAGAAAAACCGTTCTCGCTTTGATGGAGCGGTGGTCAACGGACTTTGGAACTATGGAGGACTCGCCGCCTATCGCGCGCTCCTCGGTGAGATTCCGTATATTGTCTTCCCACATGGGATGCTTGATCCTTATTTCAAGTCGGCGTATCCGCTGAAACACCTTAAGAAGCTTGCCTATTGGCTTTCGGCAGAGTACCGGGTCCTAAAAGGAGCCAACTACGTCCTCTTTACCTCTCAGGCAGAGAAAGAGCTTGCGGAAAAGACCTTCCCCATCTACCAGTGGACCCCGCACGTCGTTCCCTACGGGGCCGACACGCCGCGCATTCAGAAGACTGAGGCGCTTCGGGCTTTTTATGAAGCCGCACCCGATCTTGAAGGCAAACGTTTCCTACTTTTTCTGGGACGAATTCATCCTAAAAAGGGTGTCGATCTCATGCTTGAAGCTTTCGCGCAGACTGCAGCTCTCGATCCCGAGTTGCACCTGGTGATTGCTGGCCCGGATCAGGTGGGATGGCGCCAGGAATTGCAAACTATTGTCGACAAGGCAGGCCTGACCAGCCGGGTCCATTGGCCTGGAATGCTCAAAGGCGCACTCAAATGGGGAGCCTTTTACGCCTGTGAGGCATTCATTCTGCCGTCGCACCAGGAGAACTTCGGCATTGCTGTTGCCGAGGCTCTTGCCTGCGGTAAGCCGGTACTGCTCTCTGACCAGGTGAACATCGCGCCGGACATCAAAGCAGACAGCGTCGGCATGGTGGAGGCCGACACCCTGGATGGGACATTGAACCTCTTCCGTCGCTGGCATGCTCTCTCCGCGGACGAACGCGCGCAGATGTATGAGCAGGCTCCGGTTACTTTTCGTAGACGCTACGATATGAAAGAAAACGCCAAGATCATCCTGAGCCTGTTTGGCAAAGAGCTGAAGAAGCATCCCCTCAACAACTCGGAGAACTAGTGATGGCGAGACAGATCGATTACAAGTCGACAGAGGCTCTGTCTTCTGACACCACGGGCGATCCATATCTTCGCCCTGCCTTCTCTGTCGGAAACCGCCTTAAGCGCCTGGTCTGGAATATCACCTGGCTGCTCTTCTACCGCACCTCACCGCGTCCTTTCCATGCGTGGCGCAGCATGCTTCTGCGGCTCTTCGGCGCAACCATGGGAGCGCACTGCCACTTCTATCCCGGCTCGCGCGTCTGGGCGCCATGGAATCTCATCTGCGGTGAACAGGTAACCCTTGGCGACGGCGCAGAGGTCTACAACCCTTCGCCCATGACCTTTGCCTCCCATGCCATCGTCTCGCAGAATGGCTATATCTGTGGCGCAACCCACGACTACGACGATCCGGCCTTCCCTCTGGTCAGCTACCGCATGCGCCTCGGCGAATACTCCTGGATCTGTGCCCACGCCAACGTCGCTCCTGGCGTCAATGTCGGTGACGGAGCCGTCCTCGGCCTCGCTTCTACCGCTACCCGAGACATGGAACCCTGGACCGTTTACGCCGGTTCGCCCGCCGTCAAGATCAAAGACCGCAAGCGTGTCTACACCACCTCCACACCCTCCGGAGACGAACAGGCATGATCTCCATCCTCATCCTGACCAAGGACGAAGAGAAGAACCTCCCCGGATGCATTGAGTCTGTCCGTTGGTCCGACGATATCCACGTCCTCGATTCCGTCTCCCGCGACAACACCCAGGCCGTCGCTCGCAAACTCGGAGCCATCGTCACCGAGCGCCCCTTCGACAACTGGGCCGCACACCAGAACTGGGCGCTCGCCAATATTCCCTTCAAGCACATGTGGGTCTTCTACCTGGACGCCGACGAATACTGCACACCCAGCCTGAAAGACGCCCTTCTTCAAGCCGTCGCCGCTCCAGGTGAGAACGTCGCCTACCGCATCCAGCGCCGCGACTTCTTCCTCGGCACCTGGCTCAAACACGTGCAGACTTCGCCCTTCTACATACGCCTCTTCCGTCCCGAGTGCATGAGGTACGAGCGCCTGGTCAATCCCGTCTCCATTCCTTCGGGCCCGGTTGCACAGCTCACCGGATACCTCGACCACTTTCCTTTCAGCAAGGGCATCGGCCACTGGATCGAACGTCATAATCAGTACAGCCGCTTTGAAGCCGAGCAGATCGTCGCCAACCGCCGCGCCCAGGGCGAAGAAAGCCCCAAAGTCAGCATCCGTTCAGCTCTCTTCGAGAAGGACTTCCACAAACGCCGCTTCCACCAGAAAGAACTCTTCTACAAGACACCCGGGCGCCCGCTCATCAAGTTCCTGGTCCTCTACGTGCTCAAGAAGGGCTTCCTCGACGGTCGCGCCGGCTTCACCTATGCCACGCTACAGGCCATCTACGAATACCTGATCGTCCTCAAAACCCGCGAGATCGAATACATCGGCCGGCTTTAAGCCTTTATCTCCGCTGCCCGATTCTTCGCCGCAGACGAAGAATCGGGTATCGCGACCATGCGCGACCCATTCAATAAACTCCCAGTATCGGGACTTCAAATCGCTCTGCGAACATCGGCGGAGGCGCGCCTCATACCGACCTAAGACATCGCCCCAGGCGTACAGAATCGTACAGACGCCGAAGACCTGAAGACCCCATACGCGTCACACTTCAATCCTCTTAGTAAAAGCAGAAAAGCGCCCCTTCCTCAGGGACGCTTTTCTGCTTTGCTTACTAAAATTTTTAGCCGCGAAGCTTCGCTAACAGATCTGTGGGGTGCACGGGCTTTGCCAGGATCTCGAACTCCCACCAGCACCTTGGCGCGTGGCTGATTCCCTGTGGTCTCTGTCATGGGGGTGATTCCTTACCTCAAAGTCGAAAAATTTCAACCGGCAGCTTGCACGAACGTACTATCCTGCGCGAAAGCGTCTGACGCGCCCGCTGAAACAATGATACGCTGTCCGCAGCGTCCCCGCTTGCAAGTTGTGAATTTTCAGCAACAAACGGCTTATCAAACCTCAACACTAAAAATCAAGAAGCATGCAGCCAGCCATCATTCGCGCCGAGCGCGTCGAGAAATATTATTCCCAACCGAGCGAGAACCGCATCCAGGTTATCTCGCCGACGGACCTCTCCATCGTTCAGGGAGAGATCATCGCCTTGCTTGGCCCTTCAGGCTCTGGCAAGTCGACCCTGCTGCGCATGCTCACCGGTCTTTCCACGCCTTCGGCAGGGCAAGTCTACTGGCACGAAGCGCCGATCCAGAGCGCGGACGTGAATGTCAGCATCGTCTTTCAGTCGTTCGCACTCTTTCCATGGCTCACGGTTCTCGAAAACATCGAAGCGCCATTGAAAGCACGTGGTGTCGATGCTGCTACACGCCGCAAGCGCTCCCTCAAGATCCTCGACACTGTTGGTCTCGACGGTTTCCAGGCCGCCTATCCCAAGGAGCTCTCGGGAGGTATGCGCCAGCGCGTCGGCTTTGCCCGTGCCCTGGTCGTCGAGCCGGAAGTCCTGTTTATGGATGAACCGTTCTCCGCGCTTGATGTTCTTACGGCAGAGAACCTGCGATCTGAGCTACTAGAGCTGTGGCACAAGAGGACGATTCCGACGAAGTCTATCTTCATCGTGACCCACAACATCGAAGAGGCGGTGCTGCTGGCAGACCGCATCATCGTGCTCGGCCGTAACCCTGGCCACATCCGTACGGACTTCCGCGTCAATCTGGCGCATCCTCGCGATCGTAAGGCGGCTGCCTTTACACAGCTCGTTGACTACATCTACAAGGTGCTTACGCAGCCCGAAGCGCCCGCGCCGGCACTCCCGAATATCAACGGCCGCCGTGTTCGCGATCAGCGCGAGATGAAGTATCAGATGCTGCCCCATGCACGTCCGGGCGGTATTGCAGGTCTGCTTGAGTTTCTGCTCGACCACGGCGGCAAATCAGATATCTATCGCCTGGCCGATGATCTTGCCTTCGAGATCGACGATCTGTTGCCTATCGTGGAAGCTGCATCGATCCTGAAGTTCCTGACAGTCACCGAAGGCGACGCTGCCATCACAGCCCTGGGCACCGAGTATGCCAACGCGGAGATCCTTCGCCAGAAGGAGATCTTCCGTGAAGCCGCGGTAGACAATGTGCTTCTGCTGCGCCAGATCGTTCGCGCACTGCAATCGAAGTCTGATCACACGGTGCCGGAAGACTTCTTCCATGACGAGCACCTTCGCCGATGCTCCGGAGGAAGAGGAGGAGAAAGATAAGCAGGAGACCGGTCTATGATTCAGCTTCCTGCCGGCTTCCATCTGCGGCGTGACACTCTCGCTCGCTCTGTTGTTGTTCGCCGCAGCTGGCCGGTCTTCCTTGACCTCTGCGTCGCGGGTCTTCTGCTGGCTTGTTTTTATGCGGTCGTGCAGATTGCCCGTTACTGGAACTCGACTCCGCGTACGGATTTCGCCATCTCCCTCTCGCCGCATGCATTGCCGATGTATGCGTTCTTCTCGATTGTGCGCATCGGCTTTGCCTATCTGCTGTCGCTTGCCTTCGCGCTGACCTACGGCTACATCGCGGCCTATACGCCCCGTCTCGAGGGCCTGATGCTGGCGTGCCTGGATATCCTGCAATCGATCCCGGTACTCAGCTTCCTACCTGGAGTTATGCTGGCGATGGTGGCTCTCGTCCCCGGCCATCAACTCGGTATCGAGATGGGCCCTATGGCCTGCTAACGATGATCGCCATCATCGTTGCCACGGATCAGCTTCTGTGGAGACCGCTGATTGCGTGGAGCGATAAGTTCAAGTTCGAGCAGACAGAGAGTTCGAACCGAGTCTCCTCGCCGCTACTCCACCTGCTGCAACACTCCACGGCGATTCGTCACCTGCGGCAGCGCACGCTTCGTCCGGTCAGCGAGCTCTTCTACCGCACTTCGTACAAACGCCGCGCAGCACACCACCAGCAGCCTGCTTCGGACTCCACATTGCAGAAGGTGCTCCGCTATGTAGCAGCCGGTTTGGTCATCGGTATCGTGCTATTCGCAGCGACCCACGCCATCGTCTTGTTACGAGAGGTTCAGCCGCGTCAGATTGGCATGATCTTCCTCGGAGCCGGAGCGACCTTTCTGCGCGTCCTTGCTGCGTTGCTGATCGGTTCCGCATGGACCATCCCCGCCGGTGTAGCGATCGGCCTGCACCCGCGCCTGGCCCGCATTGCACAGCCCCTGGCGCAGATTGCGGCATCTGTACCGGCGACCGCTGTCTTCCCTGTGCTGCTGGTTGGGATCGTGAAGGCGGGCGGCGGACTCGGTATCGGATCGATCGCGCTGATGTTGCTTGGAACACAGTGGTACATCCTGTTCAACGTCATAGCTGGAGCGATCGCCATTCCGAGCGATCTGCGTGAAGTGGGCCGCCTCTTCCGCTTCTCGACGGTCGAAAAGTGGAAGGTGATTATTCTGCCGTCGATCTTCCCTTACCTGATCACCGGCCTGGTGACAGCATCCGGCGGCGCATGGAATGCGTCCATCGTGGCCGAGTACTTCCGGCTGAAGAATCAGACCTTGTCCACCTTCGGCCTGGGGGCGCAAATCTCCGCGGCCACGGATGCCGGACAGTTCCCGGTTCTGCTATGGGCAACGATCGTGATGGCGCTGATTGTCGTGACCATCAACCGGCTGCTGTGGCGGCCGATCTACCGGATTGCGGAGACCCGTTACAAGCTCAGCGCGTAAGAAAAGCGGCCATCAGGCCGCTTTTCAGTTGCTGGTTGCTAGTTTCTAGTTGCTAGTGTGCTAAAAGTTCACGCCATTAAATCCGAACGTATCCACCACCCGAAACGCTGAAAAAGCAGCTCCTTCACCGAGCGAACAAGTTTGCTTGAGGACCCCGAACGTTCAGGGGCTCCATCAACTAGCAACCAGGAACCAGCAACTAGGAACTAGTTCGGGTACTTCACGGCACATCCATAGGGCCGCGTTGATGTTACGGCAACCGGCTGACCCGCCATCGCCGCCGTCAGGGCATCGTTGAGATAGTTCTTTGCACCCTTTAGCGTCGCCGGATCAGGCGACGGTTTGTCGTCGATCGCCCCCATATACACGAGCTTTCCCTGAGGATCGATCACGAACATATGCGGTGTCGTCTTCGCGGCGTACAGATGGCCGATAGAGCCCGAGGGATYGAGAACGACTGCTGAGGCAGCGACCTTCATCTTCCTGATGTAGTCATTCTCCTGCGCGGCGGTGACATACCCCTGCTCTCCAGGAGCCGACGAAATAATGCTCAGCCAAACCACACCTTTGTCCGTCCACTGCTTCTGCAGGGATTCCATGTTGCCGCTCTCGTAGTGCTTTCTCTCGAACGGACATCCCTGGTTATGCCACTCCAACACGACCCACTTGCCCTTGTACTGTGAGACCGACTGGGTTTTGCCGTTAGAGTCTGTTCCCTTGAAGTCCGGGGCGGTCTCCCCCGGCCGCACAGCCATCGCAGGCAGCGCCAATCCCGCTGCCAGGCCCAGTACCGCTAGTCGACGAGCTATCATACGCACCTCCGCGTGCCCAATATTCTGCGCCGTGGGCAACGTGTACGGCAACTCCCTCTTGTTGAGCCCGTCCTAGTACACTGGAAGTATGGAGCTTACTGTTTACTCCGCCGGCTGGTGCCGGGACTGCCGCGAAGCCAAGCGCTTCCTCACCAAGCACAATATCCCCTTTACCGAGATCGACATCGAGAGCACGCCCGGAGCGTCCGACGAGGTGATCCGCAATGTCGGCAAACGCGCCATCCCACAGTTCGTACTCAACGGACAGTGGATTCAACCCTATCGCCCGGGCGAAGGCTTCCTGCACGACGAGATGTCAGAACTCTTCGGCGTTACAGGCTGAGTTCGGCCTCTTCAGAGCATTTTCCCTGTTGCTGGGTAGCCCGAAAGAGGAGTGCGGCGGCGTTTTCATTGCGGAAAACGCCCATAGATGCGGAAGCCCTACACCACACCTACAGGGGAAATGCTCCGCCGTCGTCGATCCATTCCACGCGGCAACTCTCGCAGTGCCAGCGGTCGCTGGGGACAGGCACCGGAAAACCGAGCCAGAGGAGAAGGTAGCTCCAACCTTTGCGGATACCCGGGTGGGAGACATCCAGAGAACCGCACTGCGGGCATCGAGGCTGCGGTTCAGGATCTTCCCCATCCGCGACATCCAGTTCTTCCGGAATGGGCGCAGCCAACAGTTCCCTCGCCCGCTCGAGGTCCGCAGGCGCTACCTGCAGACGAATCCATCCAATGAACTGTGAGTAGCCCCAGTCCATCCGGACAAAGTTTTCGTCCTGCAGGAAACACTGGATACCATCGCTCTCCAGCAGACTGCGCGCAATCATGGCGGCGGTCAGATCGCGGAACTTCTCGACATTTACCAGGGCTTCGGCCATGTGCTGCCCAATCTTACCCGAGGATCCCTCGCCTACTGACCCATCTCAGTCCGAAGCTCATTTGCTCATGACCTTTTCCAGCGCCTGCTTGATCTGGGGACCGACGCGATCCAACTCCAGGAGGTGCCGCTCGACAAGGCGCATGAGGATGCGCTCTCCGCGCGGCGTAAGCTTTAACACGACCCTGCGGGCATCAATCAGATCACGCTTGCGAAGCAGCAGGCCTTCTTCGACGGCGCGGCCAACCAGCTCCACCGCGGAGTTATGCTTCAGATACATCCGCTCGGCAACATAGGCGATCGTCGGCTCCGTTGCCGCAAAGATAACCTGCATGAGCTGGTATTGCTGGGCATGAATTCCCTCTTCCGCAGCGGCTTCCTCACTGAAGAAGAGAAAGCCACGCAGAGTGTGGCGGAACTCGACCAGACGTTCAAAGCGGTTTGCGTTCATATTTATATCGTATCACGATATAAATATAGTTAAAAGTTGAAAGTTGAAAGAGTTGAAGCGGTACCGCATGGGCACGGAGAAGCCCATCAACACATCCAGGCTAGGCAACCCGTCGCAGCATCGCTCGTCCAACTGGCTCTCCGGTAAACTAGTGTTTTCAGGGAGAATTTCACGCAATGATCGCGCGCTATACCCGCCCGGAGATGGGCAAGATCTGGTCTGACGAGAGCAAGTTTGGCTCTTGGCTGAAGGTGGAGTTGGCGGCCACAGATGTACTGGCCGAGCATGGCATTGTTCCCAAAGAGGCTGCCGTTGAGCTGCGCGCCAAGGCAAAGTTCGATGTCGACCGCATCCGCGAGATCGAACTGGATACGCGCCATGACGTCATTGCATTTACGACCAACGTCGCCGAGAACGTGGGGCCTGCTTCGCGCTGGCTGCACTATGGCCTGACCTCGACCGATGTGGTCGATACCGCCCAGGCGCYGCAACTGGCAGCTGCCAATGCGATTCTCCGTGAAGGCATCCTGAAGCTGATCCTGGTGCTGAAGCGTCGCGCGCTTGAGTTCAAGCACACGCCGATGATCGGCCGTACGCACGGTGTCCACGCAGAGCCGACTACGTATGGCCTGCGACTGCTGCTGTGGTACGCCGAGATGCATCGCAACCTCAAGCGCTTCGACGCGGCAGCGGAAGATATGCGTGTCGGCAAGCTTTCGGGCGCTGTTGGCAGCTTCGGCCACCTGAAGCCCGAGCATGAAGAGCGCATCTGCGCCTCTCTCGGCCTGCAATCTGCCTCCGTCTCGACCCAGGTGCTGCAGCGTGACCGCCATGCTGCTTATATCGCCACGTTGGCCGTTATCGCCAGCACCCTGGACAAGATCGCTCTCGATATCCGTCACCTGCAGCGCACTGAGG
>NZ_JBFRCY010000286.1:0-5945 GCF_052113305.1 Terriglobus sp. YAF25 | reverse complement strand
CCATCAGGCTTGATGGAGGCGATGAAGTAGCAGGAGCTGGTGTATTGGCAGCTCACCGTGGAAGGAACGGAACCCGCGTGGGGAAAGTTGCTGGAGGAGGCGATGCCGCCGACAATTGCGTTCCYGGCTGAATCCACGGTGATCGCTCCGCCGAAATCACCGAAGCTTGTAGAGGAACCACCAAGATAAGTCGAATAGATTAGTGTCTTTCCGGTCGGGTCTAGCTTGGTGATGAAGACGTTCGTAGCGCCAGAGCCACCAAGTCCTGATTGAATGGGATTCTTCGTCGGGAAGTCCGTTGAAGTGGTGTAGCCGGTGACGAAAACATTGCCGCTTCCGTCTGTGGCGACGCCCGTCACGTGGTCCGCGCCGGTCCCAGCCAGGTAGGTAGCAAAAGTGATGACGGGATYGATCACCAGCGCTTGAGAGTGGTCATACTCGCCTAGTTCGAACTGGATTTGGTTGTCGCGTGTGAGATGGAACTTTGCCGAAACATTCGTTTTGCCTCCAGCCGAGATCTGGTAAGCGACGGGTTTGTGAAACTCGATCGTGCCACTGGGAGATACCATGGCCAGGCTTCCATCGGGCCGCAGACGTAAAACATTTCGGATCCATCGTGACTCATCTGTTCCTATGAAATAGTTGGTGTGCCCGGCCAGAGGCTGCATGCCTTTGGGAGTAGCGTTTCCCCCGCGAAAGTCTATATGCAGTGGCTGTGAGGCGTTTCCGCGCAATACGATGTCCAGACCGTTGCTCGCGAACAAGGCATCAGCTCCATCGCGACGAAACCTGTACGCGTAGGGCTCAACAATCTGGCCTCGATTAGCTTCGAAGGCTATTGGCAGGGTCTGAGGCGCCTTCCTCGCTGCTTGTGCWTGGCTCAAGAGAGCAGTGAGGAGGCACAGCATAGAGGCGAAGTAGCAACGGGCAGGAAAGCGGAACATGGAAACCCCGGTAGAACTCGATCTGTATATCGCAGTGCTCCTAATTGAGGAAATGTGCGCTGAAGGCAACATATTCTACAATTCGGTCGATCACGGTGAGAGTCTACAGAATTGTAATCGAGAGGCGGGACCTTCATCTGATGCGGATTCCCAAACTGGGCAGTCGTTTCTGTGCGCTTTTCAGAAATTATTGGGAGAACGATTGTCAGTATCGAGAAGTAAGTCTCACGGAAGCAATCCGCCCACGCGTTCTCCATTGGCGCTAACAGGGCTTACCACTTRTCGAAACATGTGAACGCGCAGCAACAAAGAAACTCATTCAGAGTGGAGCGTTGTGATTGGATCGAAGCGCATGGCGCGTAGCGCCGGAATATAGCTGGCGGCGAGTGCGACAGCGGTCAGCACAACGGTGAAGCCTGCGAAGGTGGGTAGATCCGTAGGCGACACGCCGTAGAGCAGACCGGACATGAGGTGAGAGGCGATGAGCGCACCAGCTACACCCAGTCCGGTGCCGGCGGCAGCCAGACTAACTCCCCGGCGCAGGACCATCTTCAGGATGGTGCCTTTTTGCGCTCCCAGCGCGAGGCGAATGGCGATCTCACGTCTTTGTTCATTCACGACATACGAAATCGTTCCGTAGATGCCGAGCCCGGCGAGTAGTAATGCAGTGGCTGCAAAAAATCCCACCATCTCCATCGAGAATCGCCTGACGGAGAGCGACGCGGAGAGCACCTCATCCAGAGTCTCGCCATGGAAGACCGGGAGCTCCGGATCGATGGATTGGATCTGCGTGCGCATCTGCGAGGAGATCGCGCCGGGATCGAGCTGTCCGCGAAGAAAGATGGCCAGGTCTTTGGCGGGGCGCTGGTAGACGCTGCGGTAGATCTGCGGAACGGCTGCGTCGGCCAACGATTCCGTGCGTGCATCGGCAATGACGCCGATGATCGTTGTCCAGGGTGGCGTGGTCCCCGTCCGCCGGTCGCGGCTATCCAGGCGCAAGCGGACGCGTTTGCCCAGCGGGTCCTGATTTGCCCAATAGGTAAGAGCGGCAGCCTGATTGATGACAGCCACCTGCGGCGTGTCTTCAAGGTCCTGATCGTTGAAGAGGCGCCCGCGCAACAGCGACACGCTCAACAGGTGGAAGTATTCGGGCGAGACGATGGGGCTATTGATCACAGGCGCCTCATTGTCCTTCATCTCGATGCCTTCGCGGAGCAATGGCAGCCGGCCGGGCTGGCTGTGGCCCAGGGGAAGCGCGGCTTCGTCACCGATGGCCGCTTCTTCTACGCCCGGCAGGGTTCGGCTGCGGCGAAGAATCTCGCGTACCAGGACCGCTTCCTGCGTGGCTGATCGGTAGATATCAGCACTGGGATCGTTAGGCCCGGGCAGCCAGGTTTGAATGGCCATGACGCGGTTGGGATTGAAGCCGGGCTGCACCTTGAACAGATCCCAGAAGCTGCGCAACAGCAGCCCCGCGGCGATGRGGAGCACCAGCGAAAGCGCCAACTCACTGATGACCAGTATCTGGCGGGCACGCGCACGTTCCCGTGATCCGCTGGAGCCGCGTCCTTCCTGGCGAAGCGTTCCGATCAAGTCGAAGCGGCTCATCAACCACGCTGGAGCAAGGCCAAAGACGATGCCGGTTGCGACAGAGACAGCCACCGCAAACATCAGCACGCCCCAGTTGATCGCTATGTTGTTCAGATGCGGAAGGCTCTCCGGAATGAGCCTCAGCAGGAAATGCTGGGCACTGAAGAGAATGGCAACACCGGCGAGTCCGCCAAGCACGAAGAGCAGCAGACTCTCGGCGAGGAACTGGCGGATGAGCCGCGTTCTCTGCGCTCCCAAAGCCTGACGAACCGCGATCTCACGGCCTCGCCCACTCGCCCTGGCGAGCAGCAGATTGGCGACGTTGACGCAACTGATCAGCAGGACCAGGCCTACCGCGCCGAACAGCAGAATGAGAGAGGAACGAATGCTGCCGACCACGGTTTCGGTCAGTGGAATCAGACGCACGGTCCATTGGGTCTGTGCCGGATACTCCCCCGGATATTGCTTCTTCAGCGAGTCAACCAGCGCATCGAGATGCCCCTGCGCGGCCGCAATCGAGAGACCGGGCTTCAAGCGCGCGATGACAGCGCGACTCGCCAGACGCAGATCGCGCTGCGCAGGCCGAAACGGCAGACCGGTAAAGCCTGCGCCCAGCCACAGGTCTACATTCTGCTCGTCACTGGTTGAGCCCTGATCGCGAAAGCCGCGCGGCATCACGCCCACAACACGATAGGCGTCGTTGTCCAGGCGCAGCACCCTGCCAACAATCTGCGGGTCCGCTCCGAACTCTTTCCTCCAGAGCCCGTCGCTGATTACAACCTCCAGGTTGTAGCCGGGAGTGGGATCGTTCGGATCGAAGGTGCGGCCCAACTGCGCGTCCGCGCCGAGGACCATGAAGTAGTTCGGCGTAACCTGCTTGAAGCTGAGACGCAGGGGCTGCTCACTGCCCGTGAGGTTCACGTTTGCGCCGGTGCCGGTAAGCGCCACGGACTGGAAGATTCCGGAAGCCTGCAGGTCTCTCCACTCAGGGATGGAGATGCCGACGCCGTGCGCGCCTACACCGGGAAGGTCGTCCTGAACGCGCACCAACTCAGTGGGATTTGGATATGGCAACGGGTGCAGCAGCGTGGCATCGATCACGCTATAGATGGCAGCGGTGGCTCCGATGCCCAGCGCCATGGTGCCGATCGCAATGACAGCGAATCCAGGAGATCTCAAAACCATGCGGACCGCGTAGCGCAGGTCGAAGAGCAGATTCTCAAAGAAAGGAATGCTTTGCTCGGCATGGTGACGCTCGCGGATGGCTTCGACCGGTCCGAGCTTGAGCGCGGCCTGTCGCCGCGCCTCGACAGGCGGCATACCGGCGCGCATGTTCTCCTCTACCTCAAACGCAAAATGCCCGGCGAGCTCTTCCCGCAGACGTTCATCGGTGCTCCGCCGAGTTACAAGATTGAAAAGCCGAATTCTGAACCGTCGCAGGAATCTCACGGTAAGTCCTCCGCCTTGACTTTGAAAAAGCGCGCGATGATCGCCGCGGTTTGCTCCCACTCGCGGGTCTCTGCCTGAAGCTGCTTGCGGCCGGCCGCGGTAAGCCGATAGAAGCGCGCGCGGCGCTTGTTCTCCGATACACCCCACTCGGACGCAATCGAGCCTTCATGCTCCAGCCGAAGCAGAAGGGGATAAAGCGTGCCCTGGTTCACAGCCAGAAGATCGCCGCTGATCTGCTCGATACGACGGGCAAGCCCCCAGCCATGCTGCGGCCCAAGGACGTCGAGTGTCTTGAGGACCATCAGCGCGAGCGTACCTTGCAAAACGTCTGGCTTTTCCTTCACGGGGCTTTCCTTCATGGCATATGAACCTTTAGGTTTCCAATAGGAGAATAGTGACACGCTTCCTTTTGGAAAGCAACAGGGGATTTTAGGATCCATAAGAGTGAAATAGCACCAAGGATTCGGGACGGGAAATTGTGCTTGGGCTGAATTTGCCCTCAGCGGCTGAAGCCGCTCGCGTTTCATGTCCGACTGCGGCACGGCTGAAAGCCGTGCCCTTAAGCAAAACATTCGCGCGTTGCGCGAACGAGAGGCTCGATGGTTGTTGCGCTTGGCGCAACTATTTCGCACCGGAGGTGCGAATGCCTTGCTTAAGCGCACGGCTTTAGCCGTGCGATAACAAGCCACAAAATACGGTGGCTTTAGCCGCTGAGGGCAAATTCAGTTCCGCCCGAAATTTGTGGGATATAGTCCAATGCGCAGTCACCCATCCACGGGACCATGACATTCTTTTTTTGACATTCTTGAGACCATCGAGCCTCTCGTTCGCACACCGCGCGAATGTTTTGCTCTGGCGTCCCCGATCGGCTCCGCTGGATGGAGTCGCTTGGTTACTGATAAGCGAGGAGAACCGTCCACTACTTGAATTTTTCTTTACAAGGTTTCTAATTGAATTGAGTTATGCAGCCGAAGAAGGCACTATAACGTTGCAGCACAGATTCTTTCGGAAGAGAAACGATGACAGATTTGCTTTACGTCAAGCGCCGTGATGATGACTCCGATGGCGGTGAGCCGCCAACCAAGCCTGGAACCCCAGTTCCACCAAACCCGGGAATCAAATAAGAAGAACACCCTCCTCCCGGAGGGTGTTCTTGTATTACAGAAGATTCTGCGCAGAAGAGACACGGTTCTTTTGGAAAAACAACAGGAGATTTAAAACTCCGAACGGGGCATCTTGAAGCGAGCTATGATGGGCCTATCCATGCTGTAGACTTCAACCGGACCCTAAAAAATCAACTATGCGATTCTCTGGCAAGCTTTTCGCAGTAGTCCTTTTCGCCTCCATTTCTGTCCTGGCTGAAAGCAAGAACCCGGCAGACTATCCGCTCCGTGTCCATGTCTATCCCCATCAGAAGGTTCATTTCTACAACGGCACCACCGAGGAAGAATCCAAGGGCGAGGGTATCGCTAACCTTTATGAAAACGGCATGCCGCACGGCGTCGAATTCACCTTTGACTGTTCGCAGAATGTTAAAGGAAACTCTGGATTTGAAACTTACCCCGCGAAGTGGAAGAAGCCCAATCAGGAACTGGTCGTACTCGTACCCGTGTTCGCTAAGACGAACGCCTACTTCACCTGCAACTTCAAAACCAGTGTCAAGGACGAGGTCTACGCGTTGAATAAGGGCAAGCTCATCAAGGTGCCGGGCGTTCAATACAAAGACTGGATGACGAAACACAACTACGATCCTGAACATGGCCTGAACACCCCTACCAATATCCAGCAAGGGAAGGAAGACAGCGGCGCACCGGCGAACTAAAACCTGCGTTTAATGCCTGATTTCAATAGGCGTACCGATGGGCACGAGTTTCCAGACTTCGTCCATTTCAATATTCGTCAGAGCGATGCAGCCGAAGGTCCAGTCGGGGAGCTGCTGCCCGGGTTTGACCCAGTCGTTTC
>NZ_JBFRCY010000285.1:0-7042 GCF_052113305.1 Terriglobus sp. YAF25 | reverse complement strand
GCCTGACCGCGACCGCCATTCAATGCTGGTCGTCGATGCAGAAGAACTTCGGCGTCAACGTCTGCACCATCATGTCGATGATGAGCGAGCAGATGCTACCCTCGGCCTGCGAGGTCGATATCGCCGGTGTGGTCAGCATGTATGCCCTGCAACTCGCCAGCAAGAAGCCTTCGGCGCTGGTCGACTGGAACAACAACTACGGCAACGATCCGGACAAATGCGTCCTATTCCACTGCGGCAACTGGGCGAAGGATTTTCTCCCCGACATCCGCATCGGCACCGCTCCCATCCTCGGAACTGTCCTTGGAGAGCAGAACACCGTCGGAGCTCTCGAAGGCCGCACGCCTGCCGGCCCCCTCACCTTTGGCCGCGTCAGTACCGATGATCTCCAAGGCAAGATTCGCGCTTATGTTGGCAATGGCCTGTTTACGGATGATCCATTGAATACCTTTGGGACCCGCGCCGTGGCGCATGTGCCGAAGCTGCAGAAGCTGATGCATGTGATCTGCAAGAACGGGTTTGAGCATCATGCTGCGATGAATGGAAGCCACTGTGCCGAGCCGGTAGCAGAGGCTCTGGGGACCTATATGGGATGGGATGTTTATCACCATCACGCCGAGGCTTGATCTTTCTAGACACATCACAACACTCGGCCCGCTTACCAGAGCGGGCCTTTTCTTTTCTCTATTTCCCTGTCGGGGTGCCCCACCCTCGCAACGCTAGGGTGGGAAAGGTGGCACAGATTAAATATCCAAAACGTCCCCGACGAACGTACTCGTTGGAGTAATCAGCGATGAGTGAGATGTTCGAGTATCGAAGCTTGTCGAAATTCTTGGGCATCTCAACCCACCCTAGCGTTGCGAGGGTGGGGCACCCGGGCGAGGGAAACCATGGAAGACAAAGCTTCGACCAACCTCACGTGTAATATTATGCAGACATAAATTTATATGCCACGCATCAATGAAACCCGACTGATGGTTAAAATCGCCCGCCTCTATTATGTACACGAGGTGCGGCAGCAGGACATCACTGAAATGCTCGGCATCCATCAGTCCACCGTCTCCCGTCTTCTGAAAAAGGCACGCGAGGCGAACGTGGTCCGCGTCATCGTCGATGTTCCCGGCGGCGTGTACGCCGAGATGGAAGAGCAGCTGGAACGCCGCTTCGGCCTGCGCGAGGTCGTCATCGTCGACTGCCCGGATGACGAGTTCCATATGATTCAGGAGCTTGGCGCCGCTGCCGCTTTCCTGCTCGAATCTACCCTGCGCCCCAAGGAAAACATCGGCATCTCCTCCTGGAGCCGCCACCTGCTCGCCATGGTCGATCAGCTCCACCCGACCAATCGCGCCGAGGGTGGACGCGTGATCCAAATGCTCGGCGGCGTCGGAACGCCCGACATCCAGTCACGCGCTACCCAGCTCGTAAATCAGTTCTCTCGTCTGATCGGTGCGACTCCCGTTCTGCTGCAGGCTCCAGGTGTGACTGGCAGCTCCAAAACACGGGACCTGCTGCTGCAGGAGCCGTACGTACGAGAGACCATCGAGACCTTCCCAACGCTCGATCTCGCACTGGTCGGCATCGGCGCCCTCAAGCCATCGGCCCTGCTCGAAAGCAGCGGCAACAGCTTCACCATGGCAGAGCTTGAGTCGCTGCAGAAGAAAGGCGCTGTCGGAGACATCTGCCTGCAGTTCTTCAATGAACAGGGAGAGTTGATCCGCTCTCCGTTGCTCAACCGCGTCATCGGCATCGAGATGCCGATGCTCAAGAGTGTCAGCAAGATCATCGGCATCGCCGGCGGGCCTGCCAAGTTCACCGCCATCAAAGCGGCGATCAAAGGCAAGCTGATCAACGTCCTGATCACCGATCAGAAGACGGCCCAGAAGCTGTTGAAGAGCTAGCGCCCAACCCATGCACTGGGTGCCCCAGGTTCGGGGTCCCCGACGAACGTGTTCGTTGGGGTGATGTCCCTAAAGGGACCTGGGTATTCGCGCCTGCGCGAACCGTCTTTCGTTTGTCATTCACCGGGTGCCCCGCCCTCGCAACGCTAGGGTGGGTAAGGAGGCCACAGCCTTTGAGAGAAGCAGATCCCTTCGGGATGACAAACAAAAATGGTTCGAGCGGCGCACCCCCCGAGATTAGAGACCTCTGATCCACTCACCCCATCGACGGCCCAAAAATTGCACTCCCTCACCCCGTGAGCCGCGCTATCCCACGTCAACGTCAACCTCTACCGTCTCAGCCTCTCTACGGACAGGCCTTCCAATGCATCAGCGGGGCCTGCGATGACACCTGCTGCAACGGATTCTCTGTCCCCGTCGACAAACAGACCTATGAGTTCTACCGTTTGCTGCCTGTCAGCGAGATCCGGTCCGCCGTCGATACCCATGTCCGTAAGGTTCCAGGCTCTCCCAGCGATAACCTCTACGCCAGCATCGAGATGACCGCCGACAAGAAGTGCCCCTTCTTCACGGCACAGCGTCTCTGCGGCATCCACAAGGAGCATGGCCACGACTACCTGTCGGCCGCATGCTCCACCTATCCCCGCGCCCTCAATCAGGTGGAAGGACAGCTCGAAGTCTCCCTGTATCTCTCCTGCCCCGAGGCAGCGCGCATGGTGCTCTTGGATCCAGGATTTGCGAACCGCCACACCGATGGCCCGGCCGTTCCCTACCGCACCGACCAGTTCTCCAAGCTCGCCCAGAACGGACCCGACTCGCCTCACAAACCCTTCGGCTATTTCACCGAGGTCCGGTTATGCATGGGCGACCTGCTTACCGATCGCAGCCGTCCCCTCTGGCAGCGGATCTTCCTCCTGGGCATGATGTGTAAGCAGCTCGATGAGGTGACTTCGCTTGAGGGCGAAGCGAAGGTGGCGGAGATCATCCAAAGCTACCAGCAGATCGTCGACGAGGGAACTCTCCGGACGGAGCTCAACCATCTGCCCGCAAACCCCGCCGCGCAACTGGATCTCGTTCTCCGCGTCGCTGACCTTGCCAACCGCTCCGGCGTGAACTCAAAGCGATTCAACGAATCCTTCCAGGACTTCCTCGCCGGCATCGGTTACGCACCGGAATCAACGGCCGCCCAGGACCTGGAACGCTACCAGCACGCCGACAATGCCTACTGCCAACCGTTCCTCGACCAGCATCCGCACATTCTCGAGAACTACCTGCTGAACTACATCTTCAGAACGCTGTTCCCTTTCGGCCGCGAAGCCAGCGCCCATTCCACGCCAAAGACAATCTTTCAGGAATACACCCTGCTGATCGGCCAGTACGTCCTGGTCCATGGCCTGCTGATCGGCATCTCCGGCAGCCGCCAATCTGAGTTCGATGAGAAAGCAGTTGTGAAAACCGTCCAGTCCTTCTCCAAGACGGTCGAACACAGCCCCGGCTACCTGCAACAACTGCTCGCCCTGCTGGAAGACCGCAACCTGGCAGACATGAAGAGCATCGCGGAGATCCTCCCCCGCTAAGTAACCCATACACCGGGTGCCCCGGGTCCCTAAAGGGACCTGGGTATTCGCGCGTCCGCGCGAATGTTTTGCTTAAGGGCACGGCTTCCAGCCGTGCCGCATCAAGTCATTCAAATAAAGTGGCTTTAGCCACTGGGGTACGATTCGCGCTATGCGCGATGGGTGGGAGCCGTGGGCTTTTAGCCCACGGTCTATTAGCTCTAAAGAAAATTGGGCTTCAGCCCTGGGCTTTTTGTGTCGGTCTCAGAGAGAGCCCAGGGCTGAAAGCCCATCAATCATTTGAGACCTTCAATCAGCGGACTAAAGTCCGCTGCTCCCACCCGCAACCACCCCAAACCGTCTTTTGCTTGTCATCCTGAGCTACGCGAAGGACCTGCTTCTCCACCGTCACCAACCATCTTTCCTACAAAACTTTCATCAACCCGATCTTGACACCACCCCAGGAAAAGGCCGAAGCTGTCGGATGCACCTCCTTAGCCACATCCGCGTGTATGGCTACGGAGCTCCGAGATCCAGCGGAGCAACTACATCTGGACGCTCTTGAAGTACCTCATCTGCCCCCCTTTTACTTACGAACTTCTTCGCTTAGGTCTCGGCTGAATTCAGGAACTCCACGTCCCATTCAACGAGAGGAACCTTTGCAATGACATCTGAAAAACAGCAGGCTTCTATTTCCAGTCTCCCTCAAGGCTCGCAACTTGCGTGGAGCCTTTGTGACTGGATCGACCATGTATCTTCCAACCCCAATCCACCATCGCCCTGGACAGTCGTATGGCAGCCGAGCTCGATCGGCGAGGATTATTCGGCTGTCATCCAGAACACGACAACGAACCAATATGCCCTGGTCATTCAGGGGACCCATGGTGCTCCCGATGAACTGGAGGACTTTTGCTGCGAGTTCTGGGCCGGCTTCGAGCCGGTCAGCGGAGCCAAGGTAGCCATTGGCGCCCAGGCAGCGCTCTTCGGCGCCCTGATGCAGATGAACGCCAAACTTACCCAGGGTGGTACAGACCTTGCTTCCTACCTGCAGTCGATCTCCGGATCATTTAACGCGACAACTCCTTTGCTCATCACCGGCCACAGTCTTGGTGGGACGGTTGCCTATCTGGCGGCATGCTGGATTGCCTTCCAGTTCCTGAACAATCAGCAACCAATCACAACCCTTCCTTCCAGTATTCAGTCCTTCACGTTTGCGCCGTTCGCAGCCGGCAACCAGGCACTGGCGGACGTTCTGAATGCGTCATCCAACTATGTGCCCTGCTTCAATCTGAACGACGCCATTCCACATGTCTGGGCAACGGACACGAACGTCAACCCAACCCTTAATATGACGAACTTCTTTTTACTTTTCCCCTCACCCGGGCCTAATCCCATGCCCAACAACAGCCTGCAAGCTGCGCTTCAAAACAAAGTAACCCTGATGCAGAACAACCAGGTCAGCTATGTGCAGACGACCGGCCTGTACAGCTACGTATTCACCTATCCGACAGATTGGAATACCTGGGATGGGGAGCTTATTCGGCAGCACAACTACGCTTACTCCGAGACCTTCGCATCAACCGGCAATGCCGAGACGGCACCGACAGGAGCGCGGGAAGTAGCAGCTTAATGAATCTTGCTGAGATGACGAATTCTCCGTAAGACTGGAATAGCCATGTCCGGGGTCCCCAGCGAACTTGTATACCAGCCTGGGGCAACGCCCCAGGTCTCGGATAGTTAAGAGGGGTCTGAGGGCTGAAGGCCCGATCTATAATCCTCATGCCTAATGGCTGAAGAAACCCATCTGGGAAAGGAAAGCCCAACTTCTTTGACCGTAAAGCGAAGACTAAAGTCCACCGCTCCTACCCGTTCCCGCATTAGCACTAACCTGCCTTCGCTGCAGAGTTATAGAGCGGGCCTTCAGCCCTTTAACATCGTGTGGGCACTGAGACCTGGGGCGTTGCCCCAGGCTGGTATAGAGCGCGCCTTCAGCGCTTATAGTGCCCGCCCGAAAGCATTGGGGGATGGGCATCCGTGCGCTCAGAAAACGAATAGTCTGGAGCCCGTTGGTCCATTAAGGCTGGCCGCGGAGCGCGCGGCGTGTTTAGATAGGCCTTCAGACACTTCCGCATCCAACTTACTTGATCTGAGAAAGCAGGGCCCACACCATGTTGACTCGCGTGTTGTACCGGACAATCTTGGCTTCCATGGCGGTTCTGATTCTTGGTGCGGCGGTTTGCCGCGCGGAGAACCGGGTGACGATTCTTACAGATGCATTCGGCCGCAAGCCGGAGTTGCAACTGGACTGGGGCTATGCGGCTCTGATCGAGTACAACGGCAAGCGCATTCTGTTCGACACAGGAGACAGCGCGGCGATTCTGCAGGCGAATGTGAAGCGCATGCATGTGGACCTGTCGCATCTGGACATGGTGGTGATCTCGCACTCGCACGGCGATCACACGTCGGGGTTGCGGTATGTGCTGGGCCTGAATCCTGACGTTGCGTTGTTCGTTCCCGATGATGTCGTGTTTCGCGGGCACGAGGTTCCGCAGCAGTTTCTTGCGGCACATCCCGAGCCTACGCTCGAAAAGGACCATCGTTACTTCAACGGCAATCCGCCGGCGCATATTCCCGACTGGAAGGGATACAGCGATACGAAGATGACGGTAGTCAAAGAGACGATGACGGTGATGCCGGGCGTGCGGCTGGTGACGCTGGTCTCGGACAAGCCGGCGTTCAAGGGACTGGTGGAGGTATCGATGGTGCTGGATACGCCAAAAGGCCCTGTGGTGATTGCAGGATGCTCGCATCCGGGCATCGAGAGGATCATTGCGACAGCAACGGCAGGCGCCGCGAAGCCGGATGTGTACATGCTGTTCGGTGGACTCCACCTGGTGCAGGATACAGACGAGCAGATCAACGGTACGCTCGATGTGTTGGAGAAGACGAACAAGTTGCAACGTATCGCCGTGGGCCACTGCACGGGGGAGAGGGCGTTCTATCTGATTCAGCAGCGGTGGAAGAAGAATGATGTGTATGCGGGGCTGGGGGAGACGGTCGCGTTCTGAACCGCGTTCGCTAGGGTGATTTATCCCGCTACGCGCGAACCGTTTTTATGTTTGTCATCCTGAGCCGCAGACGAAGGACCCGCTTTTGTTTGTCATTTCGTAGCGCCGGGTCCCCGACCAGCTTGCTGGTGGGGGTGGTCGACCAAAGGGGAGTGGAGAAATCCGCTTCTTTACCAAATCATCTTTCCCTGTCATCCTGAGCACCGCGAAGGACCTGCTTTGTCCATCATTTCGTAGCCCCTCTCCATCCGTGATAGAAAAATCCCGGACAAAAAAACCCATGCTGCCGCTTCTCCCACTCCTCGCCTCCGCAGCTCCCACCTGGAGCATTTTCCCTGCGCTGGGTATCCYGGAAGAGGCGTGCAGCGGCGTTTTCATTGCGGAAAACGCGCATAGACGCGGAGGCCCTACTCTACACCTACAGGGAAAATGCTCTCTGGTTCGTACGCAGCAAACCCGACTTCTCCTGCTGGAGAATCCTGGTCAGCCGCTGCATCGACAACTATCTCACAACTATCTC
>NZ_JBFRCY010000284.1:0-8306 GCF_052113305.1 Terriglobus sp. YAF25 | reverse complement strand
CAGCATACCCTGTGTGGACTGACCCGCGACGAAGTGGACGAAACGGTTGAGCCAGCCGCTCATATCCTTGCCCTTGAAGATATTGTCGAGAACGATCTTCAGAGGCCAGGGCTCGAGCAACCCGGCAATGCTTTCGCCGGCGATTGCGAGCAAACCGAGCCAGAGCTGCCTTTTGTAGGGCGAAAGCAGCCCAAGAATGGTCAGCTCGCGGCGCGTCTCGGATGCGGCGTTCGGCATATGAGTTCCATGCGAGAGTACTCTAGCGCGGTCCCTATTTTCTACCTCTTGCGACGAATCATAGCGATAGCATCGGCCACAAATTCGCGCAGCTCATTCGACGCCGCACCGGTAACAAAAGAATCCCCAAAGCTACGTGCGGTCGGGGTAAACCCGGTATCGCGTTCGGGCTCATAGAGGTTCGTAATAGCGGCAGAACCGGCCATACCGCAGATCTGCGCCCAGTTGATGCTCGGCTGGCCGGAGTCGGTGCGGGTAATGAGGACACGCGACGCGGCATAGACGGCGCGCTTCATGAATGAGTGGCTGCGGCCTTGTCTGTAGTAGCGAGGATCTTCGTGGAACGCGCCGGCGAAGACACCAAGTACCAGAACCGACTGCGTGCTCTGCTTCAGAGCTGCGGCCCCTAAACGCTCACCAAAGGCTCCGCTGTCAGTTCCATAGTGCGGACGCCCATCCCTGAGATGACTCAAGCCCGCTGAAACGAGCCAGCTTACAGGGGACATTGGCCGAGTCTGGCTGCGGATACCAAGGATCAGCTTGTCGCCTGGCGTAAGGGGCTGGGCCTGCTGGCCCGGCTGAATGATACGCGTATATTTCCTGGCCACATTGGTTTTGATGGCTGGGGCAACCTCTGCCGCTTCGATCGTGCTTGTATTCTGTGCCTCAGCGTTCAGGGCAGCAGAACGCACGAAACCAGGGCTGTCGGGCAGCAGTTGCACCGCACTCTCAGCTAGTAAAAACTCAGCGGAAGCCGGCTGGATAGCGGGTTGCGCGGCGGATGCAAGCGGCAACAGGCAGAAAAGTGAGCCCGTCAGCAAAAATCGGCTAATTCCATTCATTGTCATGAGTGTGTGAGAGTCGGATGAAGCTGGTCAGCAACCAGTTGCTTTTCCTGAGCTACGTGACTTGAGGAGCAGCCAGAGGAATGGTGAAGGCAAAGACCGATCCCTCACCTGGCCGGCTGACGACATCGATAGAACCTCCATGTGCCTCTACGATGGAGCGGCTGATCGAAAGCCCCATCCCTGTACCGGAGATTCGCTGGTTGTGAATCGGAGCGCGATAGAAGCGATCAAAGATCAGGCTCTGTTCATGCGGATCGATGCCGATTCCCTTGTCGGCCACACTGATAGCCAGCTTGTTCCCCTGCACCTCGGCCGTAAGAACGATGGGGCTTCCTTCTGCGGAGTATTTCGCAGCGTTCTCGAGGAGATTTCCCAGCACTTTCTTTAGAAATTCGAAGTCAGCGCGTACAGGTTCCTTTTGCCGGATACGTACATCGATGGGATTTCTTTCCTCCACCCAGCTCACGTCCTTGATGGCGCCGGAGATGACATCGTCGATATCCACAGATTCAAAGGTCATATGGACCTGGCGCGCGTCGAGCTGCGCCATCTCTACTGCCTGGGAGACCAGACGATTGATGCGATCACTCTCCTGATCGATGATGGTCAACAGCTCATGCCTGTCCTCGTCTTTTTGGATTTCATCGGAGAGCAGCGCGCTCGCCGCTCCCTTGATCGATGTAAGCGGTGTACGCAATTCATGAGTGATGGAATCGATCATCAGGCTGCGAAGCCGCTCGCTTTCTTTGGTGGCCTCACTATGAGCCACGTTCTCGAGCGCCTTGGCGCGATCGAGCGAAACGGAGATGATGGTGCCGATCGCTTCCAGGGCGCCGTCGGAGAGATCGGCTCCTCGCAGCATGAGGATGCCTCGAGGCTTCACGCCGACCTTCAATACGACCCTGACTTCATCTCCGGTACGAATTATCCCGCTGCCATCCTGCGCCTCCTGTCGAAGATAGAGCCGCTGATGCTCAGAGGTCGCTTCCGTTCCTGCCTGGAACATGATGTCCTCATCCAGCAGATACAGGACGGCGGAACGCGCCTTGGTGGTCGCCACGACTGCCCGCGGAACTCCGTCAATGAGGGCGGCAACGTTATCGGTGGCCAGCATCTCGCGGCTGAGAGCGAAGAGCGTTTCGAGCTCTCGCTGGCGGGAGCGCGCGTCTTCCGCCTCGTCCCGGGCTTTTTGAGAGAGCCGGCTACCGATCAACGCCGTACTTAGAAAGGAAAATAGCGCAAGCCAGTTCTGCGGATCCGCGATCGTAAGCGTATCGACCGGCGGAAGGAAATAGAAGTTGTAACCCAGCGTGGCCAGCACCGAAGTGACGACAGCGAGCCGCAGGCTCCAGGTGGAGGCAAGCACAAGGATGTATAACAACAGCGTGAGCGCGACCGTGGTCGGATTGACGTGGAGCCAGTGCCGGTAGACAAAGATGATTCCCGCCAGTGCGACAATGGAGAACGTCCAACGCGTAATGGCGACGATCCTGCGCGAGTTCATGAGGAGCATTCTAAGCCTTGTCTGACTATCGCAAGTCTCCTGAAGAGTGGTTGAAGACCAGTGACACGGAGAAAACACGCGGGCGCTTCAAGGTCTTTCTTGGATATGCTCCCGGAGTTGGCAAGACCTACGCCATGCTGAGTGAAGGCGTGCGCCGGCGCAGCCGTGGCGAAGACGTTGTCATCGGCGTCGTGGAGACCCACGGCCGTGCCGGCACCCTGGAGATGGCCGAGAAACTCGAGCAGATTCCCCGCAAAGAGATCGAATACAAAGGCACGGTCTTCACCGAGATGGACGTCGATGCCATCTTGGCGCGCATGCCCCAGGTCGTGCTGGTAGACGAGTTAGCGCATACCAATATTGAAGGAAGCCGCACTAAGAAACGCTACGAAGACGTTCTGCTGCTTCTGGAAAACAAGATCGATGTACTTTCGACCATCAACATCCAGCATGTCGAGAGCCTGAGCATGCGGGTGCAGGCACTGACCGGGATCAAAGTTCATGAGCAGGTCCCTGACTGGGTTCTGGACAAGGCGGATGAGATCGTAATCAGCGATCTGACGCCGGAGGCCCTGATCACGCGCATGCGCCGCGGCGATATCTATCCTTCAGAACGAGTCGAGCGGGCGCTCTCGAATTTTTTTCGCCAGGGGAATCTGATCGCCCTGCGCGAGATGGCGCTGCAGCGGGTAACCCGCGCTGTGGACCGAACGCTGGACGACTATGTCAAACGCAAGCGTCTCGGCCCCCAATGGACCGTAGCGGAACGAATTGCAGTGTGCATCAGCGCAAACCCGGAGGCTCGGGACCTGATCGGGCGCGGCGCACGGCTTGCCGAAGCTCTGGACGGAGAGCTCTACGTCCTGCACGTCGACAGCGAACGGGACAAAGAGCCTGAGCGCAAAAAGACGCTGGAATCTCACATCCAGTTCGCCACGAATCTGGGCGCCACGGTGGTTCATCTAACTGGTAGTAGTGTTGCCTCTGCCACGGCGGCCTTCGTCAAGGAACAGCGCATTACCCAGGCGCTGTTCGGACGCTCGGCCCTRCACGGCCTGAAAAAGTATCTATATTATCTGGCTATTCAGAAGTTCATGTCGGAAGCGCCGCATGTGGACCTGCACATCATCACCCAGGAGTCTCGATGAGCGCCAACATTCTGATCGTGGACGACGATCCCCAGATCCTGCGCATGCTGCGTACTTCGCTGCAGGCCAGCGGGTACGCCGTCAATACGGCTTTGAGCGGAGGCTCCGCGTTATCAACGATCGCGCAGGCGGTACCCGACCTGCTGATCACCGATATCGCCATGCCGGGCATGGATGGTATTGAACTGACAAAGCGGGTTCGCGAGACCCATACGTTACCGATCATTGTGTTGAGCGTGCGGGACAATGACGAGGCCAAGGTGCAGGCACTGGACGAGGGGGCAGACGATTACGTCACAAAGCCCTTCCGAACACCGGAGCTGTTAGCCCGGGTACGGGCTCATCTGCGCCGCAGCCAACGGACGGAAGACACACCACACCCCGTGCTGCATGTCGGTCACTTCGAGATCGACCAGGACAGCCATACCGTTACGATGCGCGGTGAGCACATCCATCTCTCGCCGAAGGAGTTCGATCTGCTGCTCCTGTTTGCGAAGGCTCCGCAAAAGGTGCTTACCCACAAGACCCTGTTGCGGGCGATCTGGGGCGTCGCGGGAGCCAATCAGCCGGAATACCTGCGCGTGCTGGTGGCCCAGCTTCGTAAGAAGATCGAGACGGACGACTCCAAGTACATCCAGAGCGAACCCTGGGTCGGTTACCGGTTCAATCCTGAGGGCCGGGATGAACTCTTATGACTTTTTAACGCTTTTCCTATGAATTTCATACGGACCCTGGCCGTTGAATCTATATCAGGGTTCGTATGAAGATTCTGGCCAGCACTGTAGCGTTTCTCCTTCTCGCAGCCTTCCCGCTGACGGCACAATCAGCGCCGGATCCGTCAGCCGCCCGACGGGCAGAGATCGCAGAGCTGCGGGCAGAGCTTGCTCGCCTGGCAGCCAGGCTCGATGCCCTGGAGAAGGCAGAAGCTACCTCGGCGACCGTACCTGCCGCACCAACAACCGGCGTTCCGGCCCCTGTTTCCTCCGCGCCTTCTGTTTCGAGCTCGGCTCCAGCACCGGCTGTACCGACGGCAACTACGGTCGCATCCRCACCCGCTGCGGCCCCGGCTACGGTGGACGACCTCCTGCACGGAACAACGCTCGGCTTTGGTCTTGACGGCTACTACGGCTACAACTTCAACCAGCCCATCGGACGCGCCAACTTGTTGCGTGTCTACGATGTCACCAGCAATAGCTTCAGCATCAACCAGGCTTCCCTGGTCGTGGAGCGTATTCCCACCATCGACAGCCGTTTTGGCGGACGCCTCGACCTGCAGTTTGGCCAGGCGACAGAGACACTGCAGGGCTCTTATGCGAACGAGCAGCGGACACAGGTCTGGCGCAATCTGTTCCAGGCTTACGGCAGCTATCTTGCCCCGGTCGGGAGTGGACTGCAGATCGACTTCGGTAAGTTCGCCAGCGCCCTGGGAGTAGAGGGGAACTACACCAAGGATCAGATCGCCTATTCTCGCTCGTTCACCTTCAACTATCTGCCCTATTACCGTCATGGAACGTGAACTACTACTTTGGCCAGGAGCAGCGCGACGTCCTGCCGACAGATAACCCGGGGGCTCCGACCTACCCCACGCAGCCCGGCCTTCCAACGACGAACATCACGCCGGCTCCGAACGGACGGAACCACATCTTCGACACCTATGCGACCTGGAACGTAACCCCCAGGCTCACGCTGGTAGGCGAAGCAGATTACGTGATTAGCCGTGTGCAGCAGGAGTCGAACCCCGCGCATGTGGCGATTGTGGCGGCCTATATACGCTATGCGCTTCCGAAGGACTGGGGTATCGGCAGCCGCTTTGAGTACTTCGACGACCGCGGAGCTCTATTCAGTGGAAAGACACAGGCTCTGAAGGAGTTCACTTTCGTCGCCGATCGTAAGCTTGCGCCGGGCATGCTGGCCCGTGCTGAGTACCGCAGAGATTTTTCCAACCAAAACTTCTTCACCACAGACAGGGTGGGCGTGCTGGTTAAACAACAGCCGACTGCAACGCTCGGGCTTGTCTTCTGGTGGGGTAACAAACAGGGCCAGTGGTAATTGGCCCGAGGGGGACACCGTGCCCGATGTCATCGCAGGCATTACGCTCATCCTTCTTTTTCCGCTCAGCCTTCTGTATGTCCATGGCTGTGYGCGGCTGAAAGGAAAGAACCAATGATTCTCAACTGCGTTCTTCTCGCCATTGTGCTTTCACTGATGGCGTATCTCGTCTACGCATTGCTTCGCCCGGAGAAGTTCTAAATGTCTCTCAATGGCTGGCTTCAGATTGTGGTCTTCTTTGCCGCTGTCCTGCTATTCACAAAACCACTCGGCGCTTACATGGCGCGCGTCTTCCAAAGACAACGTACACCACTCGATTTTATCTTCGGCCCATGTGAGCGTTTACTTTACCGCCTGACCGGAGTTAATCCTGAACAAGAGATGAGCTGGGGCGTTTACGCCACGGCCATGCTGGTCTTCAGCGCCGCAACGCTGGTACTGACCTACCTCGTAGAACGGTTACAGCAGGTGCTACCGCTAAATCCGCAGCACCTGCCAGGCGTAGCCTCGGATCTTGCCCTGAACACCGCAATCTCGTTTACTACGAATACGAACTGGCAATCGTATGTGCCTGAGTCCACGATGAGCTATCTGACCCAGATGCTTGGCCTGGCCACGCATAACTTCTGGTCGGCAGCGGTTGGACTTGCACTCGCAATCGCTTTCATTCGTGGCATCGCGCGGCGCGAGATGAAGACACTTGGCAACTTCTGGGTTGACCTCACGCGCGGAACCCTCTGGGTCCTGCTGCCGCTGTCAGCGATCTTCGCTCTGGTCCTGGTCTCGCAGGGAGTGGTCCAGAACCTGAAACCGTACGACACGGTCAAGCTCGTCGAGCCGCAGACCGTCACCGGAACAGATGGAAAACAGACCACGGTCACAACACAGACCATCGCTCAGGGCCCGGTTGCATCGCAGGAAGCGATCAAGATGCTGGGCACCAACGGCGGAGGGTTCTTCAATGCGAACAGCGCTCATCCGTTTGAGAATCCGACTCCGCTGAGCAACTTCCTGCAGATTCTGGCGATCTTCCTGATTCCAGCGGCACTGACGGCAACGCTTGGCCAAATGGTTGGCTCTCCGAAACATGGATGGGCTGTCTTTGCCGCCATGGCGTTGTTGTGTTTTGTTGCTGTGCTGACGTGTTACTGGGCCGAGGCACATGGCAATCCCTTGATGCACGGCGTTGATCAGCATGTCTCCGCGTTGCACTCCGGCGGCAACATGGAAGGCAAAGAGGTACGCTTCGGCATCGCCAACAGCGCGCTGTTTGCCACCGTCACTACCGACGCGAGCTGCGGCGCGGTGAACTCCATGCATGATAGCTTTACGCCTCTTGGCGGCATGGTGCCCATGGTGAACATCCTGCTTGGCGAGGTCGTCTTCGGCGGAGTCGGAGCAGGCATGTACGGCATGCTCGTCTTCGTGATTGTCGCGGTCTTCATCGCAGGCTTGATGGTAGGCCGGACTCCGGAGTATCTCGGCAAAAAGATCGAAGCCTACGATGTGCAGCTGTCGATGCTGTACGTCCTGATCTTCCCGTTATTGATTCTTGGCTTTGCCGCGGTCACGGTGCTGATGCCGCATCTTGGCCTAAGCAGTCTTGCGAATCACGGGCCTCACGGTCTGTCAGAGATCCTCTATGCCTATACCTCGGCAACCGGCAACAACGGATCCGCCTTCGCGGGCTTGAATGCTAACACCCACTGGTACAACTACACGCTGGGCATTGCGATGTTCTTCGGGCGCTTCATGATGATCATCCCGATGCTGGCGATTGCGGGCAACCTTGCCGGCAAGAAGATTGTCCCGGCGTCCTCCGGCACATTTCCGGTCACCACGCCGCTGTTCACGATTCTGCTAACCGCAGTCATTGTGATTGTCGGTGCTTTGACCTTCTTCCCTGCACTTTCACTGGGTCCGATTCTTGAGCACCTGCTGCTCGGCGCCGGACAGACTTTCTAAGGAGACCGGAGATGTCGCACGCAAAACGCCGCTCCATGTTTGATCGCAAGATCGTCCGCCGCGCCACGGTGGATGCACTGCTGAAGCTTTCACCAAAGGTCATGATGAAGAACCCTGTCATGTTCGTGGTGGAGATCGGCAGCGTTCTCACCACAGTGCTGCTCATTCTCAATCTCATTACCAAGCGTGGGCACTTCCAGTTCGATCTGCAGATCACGCTCTGGCTGTGGTTCACGGTTCTGTTCGCAAACTTCGCGGAAGCCATGGCCGAAGGCCGCGGCAAAGCCCAGGCCGACGCTCTGCGCCAGGCTAAATCAGAAACAACAGCATTCCGTGTTGGCAAGAACGGCATCGAGCAGATTGCCAGCTCGCAACTGCGGGCGGGTGACGTCGTACAGGTCAGCGCCGGGCACATGATTCCGGGCGATGGCGAAGTCATTGAAGGTATCGCTTCCGTCGATGAATCAGCAATTACCGGCGAGTCTGCTCCCGTGATCCGCGAGGCGGGTGGTGATCGTTCTGCTGTTACCGGTGGAACGCGGGTTCTCAGCGACG
>NZ_JBFRCY010000283.1:0-5353 GCF_052113305.1 Terriglobus sp. YAF25 | reverse complement strand
ATCACACCCTTTCCATCAGGGCCGTACCACATGCCGACGTTGAACGGGATGCCTTCCGGCGTCTGCTCCGGCGAGTTCGGGCCGCCGATCTTTGGTGCCGGCTGCCATTCGGCATTCAGCTTCTGGGTCGAGAAGCCCTTAATGCCGGCATGGGCAAGAATGCTCGGCAGCGATGCCGGGAAGCCGAAGCAGTCCGGCAGCATGTACTCCTCGCTGGCCTTGCCGAAGTCTTTGCGGAAGTAGCTATTGCCGTACAGGATCTGGCGGAAGACACCTTCTGCGCTGGGAAGATTGACGTCACCTTCTTCGACGGAGGAGCCGGCGGGATACCAGCGGCCGGCGGCAACATAGGTGCGCATCCGTTCGTAGTCGGAAGGGAAGTACTCCTTCATCAGACGGTAGCGATTAGCTCCGGTCCAGTTGAAGACGTAGTGCGGATAGCGATCCATGTAGTCGAAGTTCACCCGCATGGTCTTCAGCAGATATTCGCTGATGGTCTGCGGAAACTCCCAGCGCCACTGGGTATCGAGATGGGCATAAGGAACGACATAGAGCGTCGGCTGGCTGGTGATATCGGGAGCCTTCATCGTCTGGGCAAAGGCTGCGCTGGAGAGAGCGCCGACCCACAGGACGCGGCGGATGAGTCTCTGCCTGGAAGTGTTGCGATGTCCGACGTTGAAGCCCGGGCGCGAAGAATCCATCGATCGCATCTGACCGCTCCTCGTTCCTTGAATCTGTTGTAGGGGAGAAAGAGAAAAGCCCCGCGGCGTTTGCCGCGGGGCTCGGGGTTTAGAACGCGTATCTCAGACTGAACTGGAACTGGCGTTCCGACGCGTAGGTTGTTCCCTTGTTGGTCACCTTACCGAAGGTGCTGCTGGTCGGGCTCATATCGGGGTTATCAAGGTTGGGATGGTTGACGAAGYTGAACGCTTCGGCCTTGAAGACCAGTTGATGGTTTTCGTGACCGGGGATGACGTGGAAGGCCTTCTGCAGCGCGGCGTTATAGCTCTGGAAGCCGGGGCCGTAGATGGAGCCACGGGAGCCACGTGCAGCAAAGGTTCCAGCGGCAGCAGGTTGATAAAGGCAGGTTGAATTGATCGGGCCGCAGCCTGTACCAACTTCAAACCACTGTCCTGAGGTGCCGAATGAGTGCGGCAGAGCAGACTGGCGGGTGCGGTTGTAGTACTGGTTGCCGGAACCCGGTCCAACACCAGCCTGATCGAGGTTGCGCGTAACACTCTGCGGACGTCCAGACTGGGCCTGGATGGTTCCGGAGAACTGCCAGTCGCCAACCACCGTGCGAACGAACGGGTTGCTTGCATGGGTTCCGTAAGGGATATCCCAGACGTAGTTGGCAACCATCACGTGTTTGGTGTCGAAGTCGCTCGGACCATAGAGGTTAGCGTTGCTAAAGGCGTTGGGAATGTTTGTACCGTTCGAAGAGCCGTAATCCAGGCTCTTGGACCAGGTATAGGCCACACCGAAAAGGAAGCCCCTGGTGAGGCGGCGCTTCACATTGGCCTGCATGCCGTGATAGATAGACCCACCGTTATTCTGGGCCTCGATGATGGTCGAGAAGCCCTTGTACGGACGAAGCGCATCCGGAGCCTTGACGGTCGGGTTAGCCTGAATCGTACCGGGCTGGAGCGAGTTGATATTTGCCAACTGTTCCAGGTGGTAGCCGCGACGGCCGACATAGCTCAGGGTGAACGTGGCTATGTTGGTGAACTCGTGTTCCACCGTCAGGTTCCATGCCCAGGCCTCTGGGCTTGGATAGGTGTAAGCGTGTGAGGTGAAGGCCAGCGGAGTGACGCTTCCGGCGGCGCCGCCGGGATTATCAACGCTTCCCTGGCTTACCGTAGAAGCCGGCTGGAACGGAGCATTGCCGCCCACGTGCACCGTGTCGCTGATACCGAGACGCTGCATGTAGCGGCCGGCGCCGCCGCGGATTACCGTACCCGGCTCAACCTGGTAGGCAAAACCTACGCGAGGCTGGATGTTGGTATAGACCGTCGGCGAGTAGTTCGAATCGTAGCCGCGGAAGAGTCGCTGGTAGTTACCGTTGAGGATGCTGTCAGGAACATGTCCCTTGGCTGCGCCGGGGAAGCCGGATCCCGGGATCACGACGCCGTTGTACTGATCTCCACCGGTCAGGAAGCCCGTGGTCGTGTTGACGGCGGGAGCCAGTGACGGGTTGTAGTCCTTCGGGCTGAAGAACGCCTGGTTACCCCACAACGAATGGTAGGGCTTCATGATGCTGTAGCGGACGCCATACTCGAGAACGAACTTCGAGGTCATGCGCCACTGGTCCTGGGCAAACATCTCGAACATGTTGCCGCGGAACGGAGTATAGGAACGCTGGCCGATTTCGCCGTACGTGTCGAAGAGGCCGAGCGCGGTATTGGCAACTGCCGCCTTGGAAGTGGAGCCGCCACCGCGGTTATCCGTAAAGACGAAGAGGCCGTTCTGGTTGTTCGTGGTGCCAGGGCGCGTGTTGTCGACGCTGATCTGGTCGTAGTTGTTCTCGCCGGCATACTCCCATACTCCGCCGAACTTGAGCGTGTGGTTGCCCTTAACCCACGTGAACGTATCGCCCACGTCGTAGACCATACCGCCGGAGCGCGACGGATATGGACCGCCGTCGAGCGTGCCGAAACTGCCAAGCTGAATGGTTGGGATCTTGTTGGGAACAACCTTGTTGGCAGCGCCGAAGAGGTAGGGATAGTTAATGCCGTACTTGGTACGGTCATAACGGCCCGAGGACGTGTCGATGTTGATGTCGACGTGGTCCGCTGCGCCGGAGACGAAGGCATCGTTCACCATCGTGGAGCTGACAGTCCAGGTGTGATGCAGAACCGCGATCTGGTTCGGGCGATGGAAGATACGAGGATTGGTGTTGAAGTTGCCGAAGTGCGGCTCGTAGTCGTCGTAGTTGTAGTTCAGCAGGCTGAAGCGCAGGCGATGCGCGTCACTGGGGACCAGGTCGATGATGATTGTGTCCTTACGCTGCTTCTCGGCGTAGAGGGCCGTATCGGTCCAGTTGCTGGAGGCATTTCCGACGAGGTTGGGTGTCGGATAGGCGTTCAGCAGGCCAATGCCGTTCGGGCTCAGCTGTGCGGTCGGGATGACGTTGTTGGCGTAGGCAACACCCGTGGTGGGATTCACGATCTGCACCGGGGTGCTGTAAAAGATGTTCGAGCCAAGCAGTTCACCGAAGTCACCCGTGCGCATACGCACTGTCGGCACCTTCAGTGTGGCGCTGGATGTGTCATCGTGGTTGTACTTCACCCACTCCTGCCCTAACAGGAAGAAGAGCCTGTTACGGCCGGTGTTGAAGTGGCCGGGAATAAAGACCGGGCCATTCAGGTTCCAACCGTACTGGTTGTAGCGGAACGCGCCGCGCTTCAACCCGGCACTATTGCGCTGCCAGGTGTTGGCATTGAGATAGTTGTTGCGGAAGTACTCAAAGACACTGCCGTGGAAGTTGGCCGTGCCGCTCTTGGGAACCAGGCGGATCAGGCCGCCTGAGGTGCGGCCGTACTCGGCCGGGTAGTTTGAGCTGAGGACCTGGACCTGCGAGGTGGAGTCGACGTCCGCCACGCCAGTGCTGGTGCCGTTCGAACGGGTACGCACCATCGGTGCACCGTCGAAGGTCTGCATGCTCTCCTGCGAACGGGCTCCGTTGATGTTGAGCGGATTATCGAGACCGAAGCCAAGGGCCGCCATCGAGTTGTTGCGGACGACACCGGGCTCCATCTGGGCCAGGTAAAGCGGATTGCGTCCGTTGAGCTGGATGTTCTTGACCTGCTCCTGGGTGATCAGCTGGCCGACCGAGGCGCTCTCGGTCTGCACCGTATTGACGTTTGCTTCGACGGTGACGGAGGTGGTGCTGTCACCCACCTTCATGGTTACGTCGACGCGGCGTCCAATGTTGGGATCGACCTGGATACCGCTGAGCGTTACGCTCGCAAAGCCCGAGGCCTCAACGCGCAGGGTGTACGCCCCAGGTGTGACGTTGGTGATGGTGAAGTTGCCTTCGTCGTTTGAGACCGCATGGATCTCAGCGCGGGTAGCGTTGTTCTGAAGGGTGATATTCGCCTTCGAAACAAGCGCTCCGGAAGGATCGGTAATGGTTCCTGACAGTGACGACGTATCCTGCGCAACGAGTGAATACCCCGTTAAAAACAGATACACCAGAACGGATAGAAATATCCGTATAGGGATTTTATGGCGTTTCATCCAGCCTCCTCGAAAAAGTACAACGACATCGTTTACGTAAAATTATGATTGCGCTATCACAGCAGCAACCTGTTTAAGCGTTTGGAATAAGTATTGTCAAGATAGAGGCACCGATTTTATTGTGGAATACTGACGCTACCAGAAAACCGGTGATATGGTAGCTCTCTCAGATTTGAGGCCATGATTGCATCAACAATCGAAGAAAAAACGGGCAACGCTGCAAGATGTAGCAAAAGCAGCCGGAGTGGCCCCCATGACCGTCTCCAGGATGATCAATGGGCATCCCTATGTCACGCCGGCGACTGCCAAGAAGGTCCGTGAAGCGATCCGGAAGCTGAACTACCGTCCTAATCATGCCGCACGCATGTTAACAGGAAAGTTATCCCGCTCGATCGGTCTGATTGTTCCTGACATTTCCGATACGTTTTTTTCGGTTGTAAGCCACGCCGTCCAGGAGACGGCCCGGGCCCAGAACTACCTGGTATGGCTTGCCGCGTCTGAGGACGACCCCGCCATTGAGGCGGCACAGGTCGAGAGCATGACCCATCACCCCGTGGACGGCATTCTTCTGGTTCCTACCCAGAGCCGTGAGCCGTATCTCAAGGCCATCGTTGCCGGGAATACGCCGGTCGTGACGATCGATCGCCCGATTGAGGTGGCCACAACAGATTCGGTCGGCGTTGAAAACCAGGCCGGCGCCGCGATGGCCGTGGATCACCTGGTAGAGCATGGTTACAAGAAAATCGTTTGTATTTCAGCGAATGCGCACCTCCGGACCATGAAGGATCGAATTGCCGGCTACAGGGATTCGCTCCGGAAAGCGAAACGTTCTTATCAGAACGAGCTGGAGTTGAAATCGAGTGCTTCTTCAAAGGCGGTGCTGGCCGAGCTGCTCACCGCGCGCAACCGTCCTGACGCTATTTTTACGGCGAATAATGCGTCCACGATCTGGGTGATTGAGGCCCTCAAAGAGCTGAATATTCAGATGGGGAAGGACATTGCGCTGGTTGGTTTCGATGACGTCGACTTTTTCACTCTGATTACTCCCGCGGTTACCGCGGTGCGCCAGCCTGCCGCTGAGCTGGGAAATGTGGCTACCCGGCTTCTGTTACAG
>NZ_JBFRCY010000282.1:0-5354 GCF_052113305.1 Terriglobus sp. YAF25 | reverse complement strand
CTTCCTGGCAGAGTTTACGGCTGCCGGATTAACGGAGACGTTAACGCTCTTCTGTACGGTTCTGGCCTTCTGGGCGTTACAGCAGTGGCTGGATGCCCCGCAGTGGCGTTGGGTCGTCGTACTGGGTACGGCGCTGGCATATGCCATTTTGTTACGGCCTGATCAAGGTCTGCTGGCGGCAGCAGTCTTGCCGGCGATGCTGCTGGGGCACGGATTCGGGCTGTCGAAGGTAAAAGAGACGATTGTTCCCGCGGCGGTGTGTGCCCTGCTGGCGGTGCTTCCCCTGGCTCCGTGGACCGTTCGGAACTACCGGGTCTTCCATGTGCTGCAGCCGCTGGCGCCGCGCTACGCGAACGATCCGGGAGAGCCGAACCCGTATGGCTTCCAGCGATGGTATCGGACATGGGCGATCGACTACGCGTCGACAGAAGATATCTATTGGGACTACGACGGCGATGCCATGGACTTTGCGACGCTGCCGAAGCGGGCGTTCGATTCGCCGGAGCAATATCGAGAGACGGCAGCCGTCTTCGCTCTCTACAACGAGACCAAACGGAACTCGCCTGAGGTGGATGCCCGCTTTGCAGCGATTGCGCAGGCGCGGGTGCAAGCCCATCCGCTACGCTACTACGTGCTGCTGCCAGTGGCGCGGCTCGGAAATATGCTGCTGCGTCCGCGCGTGGACTGGCTTCCCGGGCCACTGCAGTGGTGGCGATGGAGTGAGTCGTCGCCGCTTCAATTTAGCCGTGCGCTATTCCTGGGCGCGTTGAATCTGGCGTTGATTGTGTTCGCAGTGATAGGGGCGTGGAGGCTGAAAGGCCGGCCCGACCTGCGTCCAATACTGCTTGCCATGCTGGCGTATGGTGTTCTGCGGTGTGCGCTGTTGTTAACAGTCGATAACTCCGAGCCGCGTTATACGGTGGAGTTCGTTCCTTTTTGGATTGTGTTGAGCGCTGTGGCGCTGACAAAGCCGCGGGCTGCAGAATCAGAGAATAGGGCGGCGCCTTAGTCCGTGGTTCGAGCTCCGCTCGAATCTCCCGCTCATGCTTCGCATGAATGGGGCACCCAGATTCGCCTTACCTCAGAATTGGGTGCCCCATCCATCGCATCGCGATGGGTGGGATGTGATTCGGAGTTCCCGGTGCTGGCAGGGGTGGGATCAGCAGGCAGAAGCCCGCTGATAAAAGCCCACGGTTCCCATTCGTGCGCGTTTCGTGACTATGCCTTCAGCAGCTCTTTGATATAGGTTGAGCGCAGCGGAAGGCGGCGGATCGACTTTCCGGTCGCGTCGAAGACGGCCGCTGCAATTGCCGGCGACGCAAGAGCGTTGGCCGCTTCCGAGCCCTGTCCGTAGCTGCCGACTGCTGGGTTATGGAGAAGAACGACCTTGATCTCCGGAATCTCGTTCATCTTCAGGATGGGGTAAGAGATCCAGTCGGCGGCGGTGATGGCTCCTTCATCGAAGGCTACCTCTTCGTGGAGTGCCTGGCTGATGCCCATTACGGTTCCGCCTTCGATCTGCCGTTTGAGTTGCTCCGGGTTCACCACGATGCCGGGATCCACGGCGATGGTGTACTTTTCGACCCTCACGTCTCCGGTTGCCGGGGTGACGGCGATCTGGCAGGCGCAGGCCCAGTAGACTCCACCGCGAAACATGACGGAGACGCCTTGTCCGCGAACAGGAGTTGAGCTTGTGGATACGGCCGTAGATTGCGGCGATGGACGTGTCTGCCATCCGGACTCTTCGCGCAGCCGCTGCAGCACGTGAATCAGGCGCTCTTCTTTCGCATGGTCGATACGGAATTGGAGGGGATCGGTTCCGGCAAGCGCTGCCGCGTCGCTGATGGCAAGCTCGCGCGGGAAGTTCTGCTGGTATTGCGTGGGCGTCCGCATGCTGTGGTCACGCAGGCCAATGGCGAGAGGAGAGGCTTTCTGGCCGACCTGGAAGGTGCCGTGGTAACGCTCTTCGAGATTGGGGACGGCATCGTACTGCCACGGATCGGCGCTGCCGTTGGCAATGCTGGTGAGCATGCCGCCCTTTTCCGAAGGAGCCGGCATGGTGGGAAGCCCGGCAAGCACGGCTCCTATCGGACGGTCGTCCTGGCCGGCG
The DNA here is from genome assembly GCF_052113305.1 of Terriglobus sp. YAF25. Classification (NCBI taxonomy): domain Bacteria; kingdom Pseudomonadati; phylum Acidobacteriota; class Terriglobia; order Terriglobales; family Acidobacteriaceae; genus Terriglobus; species Terriglobus sp. YAF25. The sequence continues at coordinate 3,244 of NZ_JBFRCY010000282.1, read as the reverse complement.
GGCTGGTGGTGGTCGGCTTCGTACGCGACGATGCGGCCGTTGGCGTCAAGCCCGATCCTGATATCGGTGAAGGCTGCGGGAGATTGTGTGGACCACTGAATATCATCGTTGCGCATCCACTGAACGCGCACGGGCTTGCCGAGCTCTTTGGAGAGAAGGACAGCTTCATCCTCGGCTCCGGCGTTGCCTCCGTTTGAGCGGCCGTAGTGACCGGCGCCGGCGTAGGTCTTGACGATGACCTTGTCGGGGCCGACGCCCAGCATCATGGCGAGCTCGCCGCGCAACGCCTGTGCGTTCTGCGTGTGCGTGTGCACGGTAACGACGCCGTCTGGACGGTAATCTGCAACAGCGACCGTGGGACCGATGGGTGCGTGTTTCATGTAAGGCAGTTCGTAAGTGGCGTTGAGCACCTTTGCCGCGGACTTCATGCTGGAGGCGACGTCGCCTGTGCTCTTGCGGCTCTTCTGGACGGGGGTGGCGTTCCAGTCAGCCTCGTTGCGCAGATGCTGGTAGAGCTTCTCTTTGCCGGGAAGCCCCTTCCATTCAGTCCATTTGGTGGTAGAGGCAACCTGCCCCGATGCCTGGATCGCCTCCCACTCGGTGGGTGCAACAACGGCGACCAGATTGCCTTTCACGATGACCTGCGCGTTGGGATATTTCTTGTCGACTTTACCGGCGGAGACCAGGCGTGATCCCAGCGTGGCTGGATGAATGGTGCGTGCATGCAGCATGCCCGGAAGCTTGATGTTGGTGACCCACGGTTCCTGGTGCTTCACCTTTTGGGCGATGACGCTGTTCTTATACGACTTGCCAATCACCTTGTAGCTGCTGACCGGCTTCATCGGTGGATTACCGCCGACCGCAAGCCCAAAGATGCTGGTGAGGTCGCCGCTGACCGGGATGGTGAGCTTGAGATCCTTGCCTTTCACCAGATCGCCGTAGCGAACCTGTTTTCCGCCTCCGGAGACCATGCCGTCATGGGTCGAGAGTTGTTCGGCAGGAACTCCAAGATGTTCTGAGGCGAGTTGCAAGATTGCCTGACGGGTATACGCAGCGGCTTTGCGGATATTGGGTGAGCCGTTACCAAGAAGGTCGAAGGTGCCTCCGCCGTCCGCGGTGACATCGGTATCGCCGGTGACAATGGTGGTGATCGCCTCAAAGGGAAGATCCAGCTCTTCGGCCACGATCTGACGGTACGCGGTATAGATGGTGCCCTGGCCGAAGTCGCTTTTGCCGGTACGGAAGAGGACGGTATTGTCAGGCCGGATCTCGATCCACGAGCCCGGCAGGGAAGCGTCAAAGGCGCGAAGGCTGGTGTTGGCGGCGGCCGCTTCGGCTGCGCTGGAACGCAGCATGCGGAAGCCGACCATCAGCGCTCCGCCGGCTTTCATAAATCCGCGGCGGCTGAGCTGTGCGCCATAGATATCGGTGGTCTGTTCTGTAAATCCGATCATTGCGCGCCTCCTTTCGCCATGAGGGTCGAAGCAAAGCGGACGGCTTCGATGATGGCGACGTAGCTACCGCAGCGGCACAGATGTGGTGACGGTCCTGAGTTGGTAAAGGTGTCCTTGATCTCTTCGACGGAGGGGTTCTGCTTGCCTTCCAGCAGCTCAGTGGCTTTGATCATCATGCCGTTCTGGCAGAAGCCGCAGAGGTGAACCTGCTGTTCGATCCAGGCCTCCTGCACCGGGTGCAATGTCTTTGCTGCCTGTGCGGCGGAGAGATGTTGCTGTTTCGCCCAGCGGTCAGGCAGGCCCTCAAGGGTTGTGATTTCCTTGCCTGCTGCAGCCGTGGCGGGTGTAATGCAGGAACGAACCTCTTTGCCGTCGAGTAGTACGGAACAGGCTCCGCATTGCGCCAGGCCGCAGCCAAACTGGGGACTGGTGACATCCAACTCGTCGCGAAGAACGTAGAGAAGCGGCGTATCTTCCGCGGAGTGAACCTCGCGCTTCTTTCCATTGACTGTGATCGTCAGCATCGACCCACCTCCAGGCTTGAGCTCCGGCTTCGTCTCGGTGGCGAGCAGTAATGATAGTGTTTGCCGCGCAGCGAGGGGTCCGCGGAGCCTGCCACAGAAGAGTAGCCCATTCCGCCTGACTGGGCCACCGTGCGGCCGGCAAAATCGGCTTTTGGCGCGATCGGCATATTTTTGACGGGATCAGTTTGCGAAGGCGACCTACGATAGTTGCTTAAAGCAACTATTTTAATTTAAGGTCGAATGCATGAGTGATGCCGCCCAGATCTTTGCCATTCGCGACTTCAATCGCTTCTATACGGCCCGGCTGGGTCTGCTGCGGAAGCGGCATCTGGACGGCGAGTTTTCGCTCACCGAAGCGCGCATGCTGTATGAGATCTGGGCGAATCCGCGGCTGACGGCATCGAACCTTCGGGGAGTCCTGGGGCTGGATGCGGGTTATATCAGCCGGCTGCTGGCTTCATTGACGAAGCGGAAGCTTGTACGGCAGACGGTGTCAAAGGCCGACAGCAGGGAGCGTCTGCTCTCACTGACCGCGGCCGGAGAGAAGAAGGTGGCAGGGCTCAACCGGCAATCGGAGCAGCAGATCGAGGAGATGCTGCAGGGGCTGAGCGGAGAGGAGCGGGAGAAACTGGTCAGCTCGCTCTCCGTCGTACGTTCTCTGCTGACCGCGCAGAAGAACTCTGAGGTGCAGGTCGAGCGCCTGAGCGAGGTCACTGGCGAAGTGCTTGATCTGCTGCAGGAGTATTACGAGGCGGTGGGCGTGATGGTGCGGGATACGCCTGAGTCTGTGCGCGAGATCGTGGACGATCCCGATGCGGGTGTGYGGATCGCCACGCTGAACGGAAAGATTGTGGGATGCGCCTATCTTCACAGTCTGCCATCGATGCCGGGAGCGACGGAGTGTAAGCGGCTTTACGTCAGGCCGAGTGCTCGCGGCAAGGGTGTCGCGCATGCTCTGCTCGATGCGCAGGAGTCCTTTGCAAAGAGCCGGGGATTTAAGCGGATTTATCTCGACAGTAAGGATGATCTGCGCGTTGCCATCAATCTTTATCAGCGGAGAGGCTTTGTGGCTTGTGAACGTTACAACGACAACCCACAGGCGACGGTGTTTCTGATGAAAGAGATTGCGGAGACGCCGAAGAAGGTTATTCGAAGATCTTGAAGGCGGACAAGGGAGCGGGTTAAGGCCTATCGCCTGCCCATGAGATGGGCTAGCGCCTTTCACGTCATAGCGCTTCGATACGATCGCCCTGCGCACAATTACCC
>NZ_JBFRCY010000281.1:0-5360 GCF_052113305.1 Terriglobus sp. YAF25 | reverse complement strand
AAGCGAAGCAGGGCGATCAGGTGACAGCCGTCACCAAGTCGGCGGCGGTCTTGAACAACGGCACCACCCTCCCCAAGGGTACGACCTTGATCGGCCACGTCACCGATGCTGCCGCCTACACCAAACAGGCGGGTACGGGTTCTGTGACATTGCTCTTCGATCAGGCCAAAACCAAAGAAGGCAATACCATCCCCATCTACGCCGTCGTACGCGATCTGAAGCCATCCCTGATGTCTCAGTACCAGATGAGCCAGACCGGCGGCAATGCTGATCCCGGCATGGCAGCGCCTGCACCGGCTCCTGACCCCTCGGGTGGCGGTGGAGCTGCTCCCTCGGCCGGCGGTGTGGTCGGCAATACCGTGGGCGGAGTGCGTGGGGCAACAACGAACACCGTGAACCGTGCCGGCCAGACGGTAGGCGGTGCGACGAATACAGTCGGCGGCGCGGCTAATGGAGCCGGAGAGGCTGTAGGCTCAACGGCCGGCCAGGTCTCCGGCGCTGGAACCGTTGGAGCAAACGGAGCCGTTCAGACAGCGATTCCGGGCGTGATGCTCTCCGGCGCTGCCGATGCCTCCAATTCCGGCACTGTGGCCGCTAGCGGACAGAACGTGCACGTCGACAGCGGCTCGCAGATGACACTTGCCGTCGCCGCACGGCAGTAAATCCCACGGAAACTGCGGTGGGGAGTGAACCGGCCGCGGCATTTGCAGTTTGACTGCGATGCCGCGGCCTCTATACTCAAACCACAGTTTCCAGATGGGTACACTTCAGACCAGCCAGTTCAAGATGACGGCGCTCCAGAACTACCTTCTGGACAACGCCTACGACGAGATGTTCGCCTCGCCCGAGGCGCTGCATCCTCATTACCAGTTATTGCTGAATCACTTTACGTCTCTCCCACACGCCGAGCTGCAGCGCCGCAAACAGGCTGCCGATCTTTCCTTTCTGAACCAGGGCATCACCTTCACGGTCTACGGCCGAGAGGAAGGCACCGAGCGCATCTTCCCGTATGACCTTCTGCCTCGGGTCATTACGGCGCAGGAGTGGGCAACGGTGGAACGCGGCCTGACGCAGCGGATTACCGCGCTGAATCTCTTTCTGCGCGATATTTACCACGAGGGACGCATCCTGGCCGATGGCATTGTGCCGCGCGAGGTCGTCTACTCCTGCAAGCAGTTCCGCCGCCAGATGGTGGGTCTGCAGGTGCCGCGCAATATCTATATCGCGGTCACCGGCACCGACCTCATCCGCCTGGAGAACGGGGAGTTCGTCGTTCTGGAAGACAATCTGCGCGTCCCCTCGGGCGTGAGCTATATGCTCACCAACCGGCGCGTGATGAAGCGTATCTTCCCGCAGCTCTTCCGCAGCTATAACGTACGCCCGATCGAGCAGTACACGCAGTTGCTGCTGGGCACACTGCGTTCACTGGCGCCTGAAGGCCGTCCTGAGCCAAATATCGTGCTGCTGACGCCAGGCGTCTTCAACTCCGCCTACTACGAGCACGCCTACCTCGCGCGCCAGATGGGCATTGAACTGGTGGAAGGCCGCGACCTGGTCACCCACGACAACGTCGTCTATATGCGGACAACCTCTGGTCTGCGCCGTGTCGATGTGATCTACCGCCGCGTGGACGATGACTTCATCGATCCGCTGGCCTTTCGGGGTGATTCCATCCTCGGTGTCGCCGGTCTGTTCAATGCCTATCGCGCCGGCAACGTAACCCTCGCAAATGCCTTCGGCACCGGCGTGGCTGACGACAAAGCGCTCTATGCCTACGTTCCCGACATCATCAAGTACTACCTGAGCGAAGAGCCGGTGCTGAAGAATGTGGAGACCTTTCTCTGCGCCCGCGAGAAGGAGCGCAAACATGTGCTCGCCAACCTGGACAAGTTTGTCGTCAAGGCCGTTGGCGAAAGCGGAGGCTACGGCATGCTGGTGGGGCCGCAATCCACCGCGGCGCAGCGCGAGGAGTTCGCGCGGCGCATCGAGGCCGACCCCCGGAATTACATCGGCCAACCGACGATCAGCTTCTCCCGCGCTCCATGTATGTTCGACGATCAGCTCGAGCCGCGCCACGTGGATCTGCGCCCGTATGTGCTCTACGGCGATAAGGTCAGCATCGTCCCCGGCGGCCTGACACGCGTGGCGTTGCGTAAAGGATCGCTTGTCGTCAACTCGTCGCAGGGCGGCGGCAGCAAAGACACCTGGGTGTTGAGCTAAGGAGAGATCATGCTATCCCGCGTTGCAGACAGTCTCTACTGGATGAGCCGTTACCTCGAGCGCGCTGAGCACACCACACGTCTGCTCGATGTGAATCTCAATCTCATGCTCGATGAGTCTTCTTCAGGCGCCGATCATCGCTGGCAGCGCATGGTGGCGGCTCTCGGCCGCCCGGCGGGAGAGGCATGGGACGACGACGATCCGTACAAGCTTTCGCACGCCCTTACCTTCGATATAACCAACCGCATCTCAGTGCTCTCCTGCATCATCGCGGCGCGAGAGAATGCGCGCCACGTCCGCGAGCAAATCTCCACCGAGATGTGGCATCGGCTCAACTCTCTCTATCTCGCCGTCACCCGGCCTGAGATGCACAGCGATATGCATGCCGAAGCCCTGCTGAACGGAGCCCAGGAACCGGGCGAGTTTCTGCAGTCCGTAATGGAAGCCGTCCATCAGTTCCAGGGCGTGACCGACTCCACTATGTCACATGGCGAGGGATGGCATTTCATCCAGGTAGGCCGCTACATCGAACGCGCCTCCGCCACCGCCATGCTGTTGGAGGCATATCACCACGATCTGTGGAAGCATCCGGAACGCATTCCCGAAGGCAACGAATACCTCGAGTACATGGGGCTGCTGCGTAGCGCCACGGCCTTTGAGGCGTATTGCAAGGTCTACACCGCCGACCTCACACCCGAGCGCATCCTTGAGTTTCTGCTGCTCGATGAGAACTTTCCACATTCGCTCCGCTTCTCGATCGAAAGCCTGGTCAGCGCACTGGATGCGATTCAGCGAGAGAGCGGCAAGTCACGCACTGAAAACCTCACACGGCTTGCGGGCCGCCTGCAGGCAAGCCTGCGCTACTCCAGCGTCGAGGAGATTCTGCGAGGAGATGTCGTAGGTTACCTGCAGGACATTCTGCGGGAATGCCGCGACATCCATTCCGCAATCTACGAGCTGTACATCGATTACTCGATTCAAACCGCACTGGCGGGCTAAGGGAAAAAGAAGGAAACGCGATGTACTATTCAGTCCGCCATCTGACGAAGTTCCTCTACAGCGACCCGGTAAGCGAGTCCATCATGGAGACGCGGATGCATCCGCGCTCGGACTCCAACCAGCGCTGCCTCAACTTTCAGCTCTCAGTCACACCGCGCTGCCGCGTCTTCAGCTACCGCGATCATCTGGCCAACAACGTCCATCACTTCGATATTCCCGGGCAACACACGCAGCTTGTGATTGTCGCTGAGTCTCTGGTGGAGATCGCCCCGATACCGCAAGTGCCTGCATTTCTCGCGCCGGATGCATGGAAGGAGCTCGATTATCTGATCGAGCAGGGCGACTACTGGGAGATGCTCTTCCCCAGCGAATTTGCGATACCGACGCCGGCGCTGGACGAGCTTGCGGAAAACCTGGAAGTGACGCGCCGCGACGATCCGCTGCTGGTACTGCATGAGCTGAATGAGCGGCTCTATAAGTACTTCGACTACAAGCCCAAGTCCACCAAGGTGGATTCGCCGATCGACGTCGCCATCAACCATCGCATGGGTGTATGCCAGGACTTCGCGCACATCATGATCGCGCTGGTACGTTCGAAGCTGCGAATTCCCTGCCGCTACGTCTCCGGCTATCTCTTTCACGGCAACGAAGATCATGACCGCTCGGTCGCGTCGGCCACGCACGCGTGGATCGAAGCCCTGGTGCCGCAGCTCGGATGGGTGGGTTTCGATCCCACCAACTGGCTCATCGCCGGTGACCGTCATATCCGCACAGCTATCGGTCGTGACTATGCTGATGTGCCGCCGACGCATGGAATCTTCCGGGGCCTTGCCAACTCAGAGCTGACCGTCGCTGTCCGCGTGACGCAGAGCGAAGGTACACCCCTGCTCGATCAGGAGCTGCCGGTGCCGGAAGATTGGTCGATCCTGGTGGAGAGGGCGCAACAGCCGCCATCACCGCCGTTGGTGAACCTCACACAGCTTCAACAGGCACAGCAGCAACAACAGTAAATACGGAGCCCATCATGCACTTCGTAAAGGCCGCACTCCTCTGCACGCTGCTGAGCGTGCCCGTTGTCGCCGCGACACCGACCCCGGCGGCTATGGACCGCGATCTGCTCGAAGTCTCCGTGACGAAGCTGCATACGCTCTACCGCACACATACTTATACCGTCCGGCAGGTCACGGAGTGGTACCTCGCGCGTATTGAGAAGTACAACCCAACATATAAGCCGATCCTCGAGCTTGACCGCGAAGGAGCTTTGAAGCGCGCCGACCAGGAAGATGCCGAGGCCAGGCCTCCGGCCGCGCTGGCCGCAAAGCTGAAGGCGCAGCCGCTCTGGGGTGTTCCCATTGTCATCAAGGCCAACACGAGCATCGAAGGCCGCGTGACCAGCGATGGATGGACCGGCTTCCTGCAACCCGGGCATGAGCTGATTGCGCCGCGCGACGCGCAGATTGTGGCGCACTTCAAATCCGCGGGCGCCGTCATTCTTGGCCACACCAACATGCCGGACTTCGCCGCAAGCGACACCAACAACAGCAGCGCCGGCGGGCGTACCGGCAACGCCTACAACGTGCGCTACTCTCCCGGCGGCTCCTCCGGTGGAACCGCGACCGCCGTCGCGGCGAACCTCGCGCTTCTGGGCCAGGGTACCGATACCTCAAACTCCATCCGCAATCCAGCCTCGACCGATTCGCTCGTCGGCTTTCTGCCCACACGCGGCCTGGTCAGCATTGCCGGCATCGCACCGCTGGACTGGCTGATGGACGATACCGGACCGCTGGCGCGCAATGTCACCGATGCCGCCATCGCACTGGAAGTGATGGCAGGCGAAGACAAGCTGGACGAGCGTACCGCCGGCTCAGCCGCCAAGGAGACGCCTCACTTCACGCAGTATCTGAAAGCCGATGCGCTGAAGGGCAAACGCTTCGGTGTGCCAAGTTTCATCCTCAACAACCAGGGCACCGCGCTCAGCTCGACAGGCGCTACACGCAGTCTTGCTCTTCGGCCGGAAACACAGGCTGCTTTTCTGAAAGCCATCGAGGGCCTACGCGCCGCGGGAGCGACCATCGTTGAGGACGACACCATTCTTCCGGCAAGTTTCGAGACCCTGCTTCGTGCCATCAGCACCGGACCCT
>NZ_JBFRCY010000280.1:0-6349 GCF_052113305.1 Terriglobus sp. YAF25 | reverse complement strand
GATACAAGCAGAGCGGTATCGGGCGCGAAAATCACCTCATGATGCTGGAGCACTACCAGCAGACAAAGAACCAGCTTGTGAGTTACAGCACGAAGAAACTCGGGTTGTTTTAGAGCAGTTCTCCTAATACCGTAGCTTTGGATAAATCTGCGAATGCCGTTTTCTTCGCCGGAAAACGGCGCAAACAGCCCACGCTCCGCTCTATATTTTTAGGAGAATTGCTCCGATGTCTGATCTGCCAGAACAGGTAACGGCTACCCCGGCGGCCTTGAGCTTGATCGATGAGCTCAAGGCCGCACACGGGCCGTTGATGTTCYATCAGTCGGGCGGCTGCTGTGASGGCAGCGCGCCGATGTGCTTCCCCGAGGGAGAGTTCCGCATCGGCAGCCGCGACGTAAAGGTGGGCGAGATCGGTGGATCTCCCTTCTATATCTCCCCGCAACAGTTCGAGTACTGGAAGCACACGCAGATCATCATTGATGTGGTTCCAGGTTTCGGTGCAGCCTTCTCATTGGAAGGTCCGGGAGGGTTGCAGTTCCTCACCCGGTCACGCGTTTTTACCGACGACGAGATCGGCGCGCTCCGCAATGCTGGGCGGATATAAAGGCGAGCTGTCTGTAGCTTAGCCGAGCCATCTGTAGCTTGTCAGTTTGATGGTTATCGATATACGTGGGTACGCTGACTCTGGGGATATTCGAGCGAAGCTCGAACCGCCTTGCTTGAGCGTACGCTTCAGTCGTGCGCTCAAAAACGCTGAGGTCAATCCCGCAGTAACCGCATAATCGTATCCTCAGCGTCTTTGATGGCTTTCACCTTCGTAAGCCCATAAGCGCGAGGATGCGCGATCAGTAGCGCTGCCGTGCCATGCAGGCAGGTCAGCACCTGCCGCATCCGCATATTCGAGGTCGCCACGGTCGTGTCCTGCGGAAGCACCTTACGGATGAGCTCATGAATCGTCTGCAGAAACTCTTCGTATAGAGCTGGGCGCACAAATGCTGTGTCAGCGCCTCTTTATTCGCGAAGTGTCGATAGGCAGCCATCTGCGAACACCCAACAACCTGGGCAACACGCCGCATCGAAAGGTGCTCGTATCCCTCCTCGACAAAGATCCGGCTGGCGGCATCGATGATGCGCTGGCGAAGGCCGGGGGACTCGTTTTCTGTCGGTGTCCGGGGTGACATAAAAATACTCTAGCATTTTTATGTATACGGCGTATACTTGACTTGTGTACGGCGTAAACAAAATCGAAAACAACGCGCCAGGCAATATCTTTCATGCGGGCATTGTCGTGGTCGCACTTCTCTGCAGTGGTTCGCAGCTTCTTCCTGCGCAGCAGGCAACATCGGGTTGCGAACAGGTCATTACTGCACGGCAGGCCGGGCGTTGTATCGGCGTGGCCTCGAGCTTACGTCCGATTCCAAAGCTCGATGACTCCCACAGCTATAGCCTCGTAGAGCTGATTGATATTGCTGAAAGTGCCAGCCCCGAATCACGAATCGCATGGGCGCAGGCAAAGCGAGCCATGGAAGAGGCGGGCGTGCAGCGCGCGGAGTATCTGCCACTGCTGACCTTTGTTGCACAGGGAAGTGATCTACGTGCGATCAATCCGTTTCCTAAACCGCTGGCGCCGCGCGGATATGTAACTGTTGAGGTGCCCACTGCCGTTGCACAAATGGAGCTGCAGTACCAGCTTCTGGATTTTGCACGCGGACCTCGCGTGGAGGGCAGCAAGGCGTTTGAAGTTGCCTCGGCCCTCCGCTTCGGCCGCGTTCAGCAGACCATCGCGTATCGCACCGCAACGCAGTTCTATCGTGTGCAGCAGGCGGCAGGCCAGCTTGCTGCGGCCAGGCAGATTCTGCAGACGGCGCAGACACTGCTTGCCAATGCACAGTCGCAGTTCGACAACGGGCGTGCGACGCTGCCGGACCTGCAGAACGCGCAGGCTGGCGCTGCCGGGGCACAGTATGATCTCGCCAGCGCCGAAGGTGAAGTGCAGAAGGCAAAACTGGCGTTGACCGAAGCTATTGGTGTTGAGCCGACCGCCACGATCGAGATCGTAGCAATGACCTCCGCATCTCCGGAAGCCTTCGATACGCCTGTGGAGGAGTTGATCGATAAGGCCTGGAAGAATCGGCCCGATCTGCTGGCGCGTATGCAGGATCTCAAGCGGTCCAACGATGCCGCCAAATCGGCACGCGCGAAATATCTCCCGAGCGTAGGCCTGGTTGCAACCGGCGGACAGACCAACATGTGGCCTACTGCGGACTACGGGCAGCTCGGTCCGGCGAGTGTGTCCACCTGGTCGGCTGCGGTGCAGCTTCGCTGGGAGGTCTTCAACGGAGCGCGTCGACATGAGGTAGCCGCCGCACTGGCTGAACAGAAGGCCGCTGCCGAAGAACAACGTGCAACGCAGGATGCGGTCACACGCCAGGTGTGGGAGTCGTATGTGGACTACAGGACGGCCATCGAGCAGGAGCGCTCCTCACAGAGCTTTCTTACGTCTTCTACGGTCTCCTACGAATCATCGCTTGATGCCTTCCGATACGGCGTGCGGTCACTGGTCGACGTTGTGCAGGCGGAACGGCAACTGGCGCAGGCGCGGCTTGAGGATGTGCGCGCCCGTGCCCGCGTGCAGCAAAGCGCCGCGGCACTGAGTTATGCAATTGGCAATCTGCCTTCGGGCAATGCTTCTACAACAGGATGGAAACCGTGAACGCGTTCTTCAGGTCCTTACTCATGCCCCTGACTCTCGTGCTGACAGCCGGCTGTGCACGTAATCCCAATGTGGAGATCGTCGGTTCGTACTTTCCCGGCTGGATGATCTCGCTCGCGCTCGGTGTTGCGCTTACAGCGTTGGTGCACCTGCTGCTGCGGCGCAGGGGTCTGCTGCACTCGGTCGGGCATCCAGCCATCATTCACCCGGCATTGGTGGTGTTGTTTACTTGTCTGCTGTGGCTTTCCTTCTTCGCTTAGAGCCTTTTCCTGTGGGTGTAATGCGGGGCTTCCACATCTATGGGCGTTTTCCGCAATGAAACGCCGCTGTACAACCCTTCCGGGATACCCAGCAACAGGGAAAGGGCTAGAACTCAAGGACTCGATCATGAATCTCAACGAAAGACAAACTCTCGGTCGCAGGATCGGCATCGGCATCGTGGCGGTAGCTGTTATTGCGCTTGCGATAGCTTTGCTGCAGGTTGACCGTCATCCCCGCACCGACGATGCCACGGTACGGGCGAACGCCATCGCCTTCGCTCCGGAAGTAGAAGGCCGTCTGACAAAGCTGCTGGTCAAAGACAACCAGGTGGTGCATAAGGGCGACCTGCTCTTCGAGATTGATCCGCGCCCCTATGAGTATGCCCTGGAGCAGGCGCGTGCTGACCAGGCGATGCTGGAAGGGCAGATCAACGACGAGCGCCGCCGCATTGCTACAGAGCAGAGTGGGGTTGTTGCCGCACGTGCGGGCATCCTCAATTCGCAGAGCGGTATCAGTGCAGCCCAGGCAAATCACGAGGCGGCAACAGCCGCGGTGGAACGTGCCCGCGCGGCAYAGGCTGCCGCCGATGCGCAGATGAAGTTCGCACAGAACGACTACGACCGCATCGCTCCGCTCCTGGCCAAGCACTATGTCACCACCCAGCAGGTCGACCAGGCGGAGACAGCTCTGCGGGTGGCGAGGGAGTCGGCGCATCAAGCTTCGTCGCAGCTTCTGCAGGCACAGGCGCAGGAGTCGATGGCAATGGCTTCGAAGCAGGCAGCACAGGCGGGTCTGCAGGTCTCGCAGGCAAAGCTTGGCGAGGCCGTTCATACCGTCGATACGCTGGAGACGCTGGAGGCGCAACGCCCTAGCCGTGCTGCCAAAGTGCATCAGGCCGAGCTGAACCTGGAGTGGTGCCAGGTGCGTGCCCCTTTCGATGGCTATGTCGTCAACATGAACATCTCCGAGGGCGCATATGCGCATCCCGGAACATCTATGTTCACGCTGGTCGATACCGGCAACTGGTGGGTGTTGGCCAACTATCGCGAATCGAAACTGAAACACATTCGTCCCGGCGATCATGTTGAGGTCTACCTGATGGAGCATCCCAGCCAGCGTTTTGATGGTGTTGTCGACAGCGTCGGCCGTGGGGTCTTTCCGGAAGATGGTGCCGTTACGAACGGATTCCCGAACGTGGATCGTACCTTGAACTGGGTTCATCTGTCGGCCCGTTTCCCAGTCCGCATACGCGTGACGAATCCAAATCCTGATCTCTTCCGCGTGGGCGCGACCGCGATCACCGTGGTGCGGTAAACATGTCGAGACGTTTCCATCGCGGCACCATGCTGGAGTTGTTGCAGGAAGAGCTCTCGCCGTATCCCGGTAGAACGGCGGGCGCTCTGCGCGACACGCTGGGAATTGTGCTCGCTGTAGTTATCGCCATGACACTGCAGCTTCCCGGCTTCTCGCTCTCGGCGGCGCTGCTGTTACTGATGCAACGCGAACGCCCTGGGCTGACATTGCGGACAGGGTTACAGATTCTTGCCGGCTGTGCGTTGGCGGCGATTGCGTCGTTGGTGTGGGTGCAGTTGACCGATGGTAACGAAGTGGCCCGCTTCCTTGGTGTTGCGCTCTGTGTCTTCGCCTCCGCCTTCTGCATGGTGGCCAGTACCTTGCCAATGTTGTGGACGATCTTCGGTTTCTACGGATTTGTCGATCTCGCTTACTGGGACGGTCATCACTCCGCAAGCGCCGGTGTGTCGTATAGCTTGTACCAGGTAGCTTCGCTCGCTCTGGTGCTGGCATGCGCCACTGCGGTGGAGTATCTATTCGCCTCGCGTCACCCTGCCGAAGAGCTCAACCGCGAACTGCATCGCAGGCTGTCCTCGCTAGCCCGCTTCTTTGCCGCCCTCGCGCRGGATGACCTTGATACACGGCCGCAGGAGCTCCGTCGTGCGCATCGGGATCTGTTGCAGCTTGAGCATGCTGGTGACTTCCGCCTGCACGAACTGTACGACCGTTTGCAGGGATCGGAACAGGCGGTGCGGATGCCGGTTGGTCTGCAGTACCGCATCGGTATTCTGACGCGTGTGATTCGTAAGAGCGTKATCTTCGGATTTACATCGTTTACAGCGGATGGCAACGAAGAACTGAAGGCCGGCGCCCGCACACTGGCGGCACTGTGCGATCAACTCGCAGCCGGGCAGCATCTCGATCATGTAGCTCTCGCAGATGTGTCGCGCGGCCCCTTCGAAGAGATCTTCCGCGAATTGCGACAATATCGCGAGGTCTCAGTGGCTGCGGTGGATGTCGCCGGTCGTCAGTCTGCGGGGCGTCGCCGCCTGCGCCATTTTCGATTCTTCCAACCCGGAGCCTTCGAGCAGAGCGAGCCGGTGCTCTATGCTCTCAAGCTCACCCTCTCTGTACTCATCTGCTATATCCTCTACAACGCCGTGGCATGGCCGGGAATCACGACGTGTGTCGTGACGGTGCTTTTTACGGGTCTGAGCTCAACCGGAGCGATGAAGCAGAAGCAGCTTTACCGTTTTGCTGGTGCGGTGGTTGGCGGGGTCCTTGGCATCCTCACGGTCTCACTGTTGTTTCCAAATATGGACTCCGTGACGTCATTGGTGGTGGTGCTTGCGCCGGTAGTCTTTCTCTCCGGCTGGGTAATGCGTAGCCCTCGTATCGGGTATGTTGGCGTACAGATCGGCTTTGCTTTTTTTCTCTCAACGCTGCAGGGCTTCGGACCACCGACTCAGCTCAACCCTGCGCGCGACCGCGTAATCGGCATTGCTTTAGGTATCGGTGTGATGTGGTTTGTCTTTGACCAGCTCTGGCCGGTACGAACCAGTGATGCACTCGGCAGCATGCTCCGGAAGATCAAGGGGGCAACATCGCGGCTGCGTGCCCTGGTACTGCAGGCTGATGCCGCTGAGCTTGCTGCAGGCGAGTTTCAACGCTTGCGCAGCATAGTCTCTGTCGAGCTGACCAATATGCAGCAGATGGATTTCGCTGCGCAGTTCGAGATTGGCCGCCACCGCAAGCGCGAGTTGGTGCGATCCCGGCGGCTGCTGCGTGAGATCGAAGGAGCAGCCGCCGAATTCTATCGTGAAGCCAGCCGTATCTCGGCCTGAGTCTGCATCTTTCTTTCTTGCCAGGGTGGGGCACCCAGGCGATATAAGCGCTGAAGGCCGGCTCTATAGCTCTTCAATAGAGGCGAATTTGTCGATACACATTAGAGCATTTCTCCTGTTGCTGGGTAGCCCGGAAGGGGAGTGCAGCGGCGTTTTCATTGCGGAAAACGCCCATAGATACGGAATCCCTACACTACACCTACAGGAGAAATGCTCTAGCTGTTGGGCGCCGTTAATC
>NZ_JBFRCY010000279.1:0-5404 GCF_052113305.1 Terriglobus sp. YAF25 | reverse complement strand
CACCACCACGGCAAAGACGAGGATCAGCCAGAGAGCGACGCCGCGCATGCCATTGTGGTTGGAGAACGAAGCCCAGCTCACCGAGAGCGCGAGCAGCAGCACGAAGAAGGTGTGCATGCGTATCTCTACGCCGAACCAACGGCCGAGCKGGATGGACCAGGAGCGCATGAGGTTTATTGTAGTCACGGGATGAGGATCATCGGTGGGAAGTGGAGATCGAGGCAGATTGCGGCGCCAAAAAACGAGGCAACCAGGCCGACCAGCGACCGTCTGCGCGAGACGCTCTTTAACGTGCTGGGACAGGACTGTACCGGCTTGCGTGTGCTGGACTTATACGCCGGCTCGGGTGCGGTGGGCCTGGAGGCCCTGAGCCGCGGCGCGCGCCGTGTCTGGTTTGCGGAGAAGTCATCGTCCTCTCTGGCCACGCTGCGGGCCAATCTGCGGGCGCTGGGAGCCGAGGGAGCCGTCGTCGACAACAGCGGCGTTTCGACGCTGCTCTCCAAACTCGCCAAAGAAAAGACCGCGATCGACCTGATCTTCCTCGATCCGCCATGGGATATGGCGCAGGAGTACGAACGCACCCTCGCCTTCCTGGGCTCGCATGAAGAGCTGCTGAACGATGGCGCCCGCGTGGTCGCCGAGCATCGCAGCAAGGTGGAGCTCCCGGAGCGGGCCGGCAACCTTGAGCGCACGCGTGTGCTCAAACAAGGGGACGCTTCCTTGAGCTTTTACCAATGGAATAGCTGAATCCGGGCGCTGGAGCCGTTGCAGCCGGACCATTCAACTATTCAACGATTCAACCATTCATACTGATTTCTATGCGCTTGATTCTCGCTTCCGCCTCTCCTCGCCGCCGGGAACTCCTCACCCAGGCCGGCATCCCATTCACGGTGGAGACGGCTGATATCGACGAATCGCAGTATCCCGGAGAAGATCCGGTGGCCTATACCACCCGCCTGGCACGTGAGAAGGCGCAGGTCGTGCTCGCCAGGCATCCCTGCGAACACGATCTGGTGGTGCTGGGCGCCGATACTACGGTGACGCTCGATAACACGTTGCTGGGAAAACCGACAGGCGCCGCTGATGCGAGAGTGATGCTGCGCACCCTGAGCGGACGCGTTCACCAGGTGGTCACTGGCGTTGCCTTGCTGTCGTTTCAGAAGGCGGTGGTGCATGCCGAGACGACCAACGTCTTCTTCCAGACGATGACGGAGCAGGAGATTGCCGAGTACATCGCTACCGGGGAACCGATGGATAAGGCCGGGGCGTATGGCATTCAGGGTAGTGCCGCACGGTTTATTCCGCGGATTGAAGGGGATTATTCCAACGTTGTAGGTTTGCCGATTGCAGCTGTGGCGAATCTTTTGAAGAGTTTTTGAATAACCACAGAGTTTTGAATAACCACGACACTGGGTGCCCCGGGTCCCTCGGGGACCTGGGTATTCGAGCGAAGCTCGAACCCCTTTCCTTCAACCTGAACGAGTGAGAAAGATCCGCTTGAAATGAAGTGCCTAGGAAAGAAAAGGCCGGGCCCACGTCCCTAAGGGGACATGGGGCACCCAGTTCGGTGGCTCAACTAGCAGCCAGGAACTAGCAACTAGCAACCATCCGCGCCAGCAGTTCCGTACGTGGGGCGATGTGTGCGATCTCAATCTGCTCGTGCACTGCGTGTGCTCCGATGCCGACCGCGCCCATGCCATCGAGCGTTGGTGCAAACGGAGCGGTGAAGTTGCCGTCCGAGCCTCCGCCGGTCGCTGCTTCGTCCAGTGAAAACCCAAGGCCAGCCGCTAGTTTCTTCGCCTGGCGATAGAGCCGCACAGTTCCCGCGGACCGCTCCATCGGAGGGCGATTGATGCCGCCGGTCACCGTCACCGTGCACTCCTTGTCCACAACCTTCAGTGCGCGCAGCTTGCGATCGATGCGTTCGCCATCGCGCACGGTTGGGATCCGCAGATCGATCTCGGCCCAGGCTTCGGCGGCAATCACATTCGACTTGGTGCCGCCGCCGATGACGCCGGCGTTCAGCGTGATGCCGCGCTTCAGGTCATTCAGTTCGGCAATCTTCAGCAACTGCCGCGAGAGCTCCAGTGTCGCCGAATGCCCTTTCTCCGGATCCACACCCGCATGTGCGCTCACACCGGTCACGGCAATGCGATAGTTGCCGATTCCCTTGCGCTGGGTCTTGTAAGCCCAGTTCGGCGCCTGTGCCGGCTCCAATACAAAGACCGCCTCGGCTGTCTGTGCGATCTTCTCCGTGACGGGCCGTGACGCAGGGCTGCCGATCTCTTCGTCGGAGACGAGCAGCAACACCACCTCGCGTTGCAGCTCCGCAACGCGCAAGGCTTCCAGCGCCATCGCGACTCCGAGCTTCATGTCCAATACGCCGGGGCCATAGAGATGGGTCGCTGTCTGCCGCCAGGGCATCGTCTTCAGTGTGCCGATGGGCCATACGGTATCGAGATGGCCGAGCAGGACGACCGGCTTACGCCCCTTGCGCTTCGAGCCAAAACGCAATTCGAGCAGGTCGCCGTGCTGCTTCTGCCGATGGCGCTTGACCTGCGGCTGCAACCCTGCGGCAAGTTCCAACAGGACGTCGTTGCAACGATCGACTGCGGCCTTATCGTCCGATGGAGAGTCGATCTCCACCAGCTTCCGTGTCTGGGTAATGACGCGGGCGACGTCGATGGTCATGCGATGGAGTCCTTGATCTCGCGCGGCTTCCACTGCCGTGCCTCGTCGACAAAGCGCTCGAAGATCGCCCGTGAAGCCGGCGAATGATCGAAGGTGCGCTCCGGATGCCACTGCACTCCCAGCACAAAGTGGCCTGGATGCTGGCCTCCTTCGACGGCCTCGATGACGCCGTCCGTAGGACACCGCGCCACAATTCGCAGACCGTCGCCGGGATCCTGCAGCGCCTGGTGATGGCTGCTGTTCACCGGCACCGTGAGCATGTGGTCATGCTCCGGAACGCCCGTTGCCGCCACAATGCCGCCCAACATGGAGTCGGCTGCCACCTCGGCTGGATGAGCCTCCATCACTTCGCGGCCGGCACGATGATCGATCCCGGTGTCCTGCACATGCTGTACTAACGAGCCGGTCCGCCACACATTCAACATCTGCACACCGAAGCAGATGCAGAGCAGTGGCTTGTGCATGTTGTGCGCATCCTGCAGCAGCAGCTCATCGACATTCTCGCGCGCGGGATCGGCATCGGCGGTCTCAGGATCGCGCGGCTGCCCATACTTCTGCGGATTCACATCGGCGCCGCTGCCGGGCAGAAGAAAGGCCTGGCAGCTGTTGGCAATCCTGGCAATCTCAGCGTTGGTGCTGTCCAGCGGCACCGGAACCGGCTCCGCTCCGCAACGCCGAAGCGCCTCAGCATACTGCGGCCACGCACGCTGCGAGTACGCTGCATCGGTAGACCAGGGAATAGGGATAGCAATACGGGGTGTATCCATAAAGGACTTATTTTATTGAATGATTGAATAACGAAATAATTGAATAAGACGAAAAGCTGAACGGGCAGCGTCGGCGATTATTCAATCATTCAATTTTTCAATCATTCCAGTCGTTTACGGCGTTCGCCGTAAACGGAACTCATCTTTCACTTCTTTGCCGTTCTTTGTCCGCGTCAGCGTGCTGAACAGCATCGCTCCATGCCGCTCGTAGTGGAGCGTGATTTTGCCGTTGGAGAAGGTCACGGAGTTGGCTTCGTGCTCCGTCATCGGCAGGCGGACGAACTCGTCCTTTGGCTCCCAGCCCTGCAGATTGGCGTTGAAGTGCTTCATCTTGTAGACCGGCTGGCCGTTCTCGATCTCGATCGCCCAGAACTCATAGAAGACCGGAGCCTCATCCTTGAGGACGCGATAGGTGCCGACCATGCTCTCCCCAATGGGAGACGACCAGTACTCCTCTTCGGTGGCCGAGGTCCAATGGCCGCTGAGAAACGCCAGTGGCGCCAGACGTGGGTCGGCCTTTGGYTTCTGAGCCAGGGCAGGAACAGTCAGCAGCAACAGTACTAGAGCATTTCTCCTGTAGCTGGGTATCCCGGGACGAGCGTGCAGCGGCGTTTTCATTGCGGAAAACGCCCATAGATGCACAAGCCCTGCTCTACACCTACAGGAAAAATGCTCTATCCAGCGTTTCATCATTGGCCTATCACCGGCTTCAACTATTCAACCGAATCCACGGGTTCAACCGCGCCGTTTTCCTCAACGGGAAAACGGTCGCCTTTGCGGCGGTCGAAGAGTTTGCGGATGATCCAGAAGCCTACGAGCAGCAGCAGCAGGCCACCGATGCCGATGACATAACCTGTGTGCTCATGAATCATGTTGCCGGCGGTGTCGATGATCTGCGGGCCGTAGAGGATGGTGATGACTGCTTCGGCTCCGAAGCGGAGGAACTTGCCCAGGAAGATCGCCAGAAAGAATGCCGTCGTGCGCATCTCGAAGACGCCGGCGGCAAACTCGAAGAGCTTGATCGGTGTCGGCGGCGGCAGCATGGCCGGGATCATGATGGCCAGGAACTCCTGCCGCTCAAAGCGGTCACGGAGCTGCTCATAGCGCTTGCGGTTGATCCGCTTCAGCAGAAACAGCTCGCCACCGGCACGGCCGACATAGAAGGGCACCAGGCTTCCAATCGCGGAACCCGCCGCTGCCAGCAGCACAAACAGGAACGCCTTGGGGTGATCGTGGACGACATAGGCGATGAGCAGGGCGTCGATCGGGACCGGAATGGTCGCGGAGTCAATGAGGGCAAGAGCGCCGATTCCCCAGAAGCCAAGCGGCAGCAGCAACTTGAGCAGCCAAGCGAGGAACTTGTGAATAAGTACTGAAGGTGAAGATTTCACGGAAGTTCCATTTTATCGTGCCTGGGTTAACTTGATTTGACTTTGGACGCCGCTTACCGGTTCAGGCCGGCGTGATCGGTGTGCCCCGCCAGAAGCTCGAGGGCATGCGGCAGAAGGGGAAGCACGGTCTCCAGCGACTCCTGCGCACCGCTGGGGCTTCCAGGAAGGTTGATGACCAGCGTCCGGTCGAGGATGCCGCAGACACCCCGGCTGAGCGCAGCCAGCAGCGTTTTTTTTGCCCCCTCGAAGCGCATGCGCTCCGCCAGACCGGGAACCAGCCGGGTGCAGACCGAAAGTGTGGCCTCCGGCGTGACGTCCCGTTCCGCCAGGCCTGTTCCTCCGGTGGTGACCACAAGCTGCGCCTCTCTGGCCGACTCCCGCAGTGCGGAAGCAATGGCCTCCACATCGTCCGGAACCAGCCGCTGATCGACCGTAAACCCTGCCGCTTCAAGCACCTTCCGCACCCGGGGACCGGAGAGATCCTCTCTTCGGCCGGCGAAGCTGCTGTCGGAAACAGTAATGACTGTGGCGCGCACCCGGTCATTGTACGGGGGG
>NZ_JBFRCY010000278.1:0-5408 GCF_052113305.1 Terriglobus sp. YAF25 | reverse complement strand
GCGCTCGATCATACGATTTAAGGCGAGCGACAGCCTTTCCAGTTCGTCGCCCGAGGGGATGACGGGCAAACGTTCCCCCAGATCTTCCCGTCCGACTCGCTCAGCCTGCTCGGTAAGAGTCTCGACCGGTCGTAGCGCGTGAGCCATAAGGACATAACCTCCCAGCGCGGCGGCAATGAGAATGATGGGCGTTCCGGTCAGCAATATGAGGAATAGAGAGCGGAGAACGTGGCGGATTGGCTCAGTCGTAGCGCCCGTTTCGATCACAATCGGATCGCCCTGAGGCTGGCGGTAGAGCAACGTGTACGTTAAGATCTCCTGGCCGCTTTTTGTGTATGTACGGTTCACTTCGCCAGAGGTATCCGCGTCTCCTGCCGACGCCAGCGCTGAAGCGCTGATTGGAAGACCGCGCATCTCGCCGGTCTCGTAGAGGACCTCTTGCCCGCGCGAGACGCGCACAAAAGTATCGCTGACCCCGGTGGGGTAAGATTCGCTCATTTCATTTTGGAACCAGGCTGAGCCTTTGGAGTCCAACGGCTTTATGTAATCGGTCAGGATCGTCGATGCGTTCATGCTGAGCGAATGCTCAAGCGATCGAGTAATGAATGCCCGTACGCCCAGGTAGACGGCAACACTGAATGTGAGAAGCGCGACGGCGAGCAGTGCGACGTAAAAGAAGGTCACGCGATGGCGGAGAGAGTTCCGGTTCACAGTTCACTTCCGGAGCGAATCATATAGCCCGTGCCACGAACCGTACGGATCATCTTCATCGGATTGCCGTCGTCCACTTTGCTACGGAGATGCCTTACGTAGACATCGACGATATTGGTGATCCCATCGAAGCTCTGGTCCCACACATGTTCAATGATCATATTGCGTGATAAGACACGCCCTTCGTTCTGCATCAGGTATTCAAGCAGCGAGTATTCCTTCGCGGTAAGCTCGATGCGGCGCCCAGCCCGTCTTACCTGCTGGGTGAGCCTGTCAAGCTCAAGGTCGCCGACATGCAATGTGCTGGAACGGTTGACGGGACCCCGGCGGAGCAGAGCTTTGACTCTTACAAGGAGCTCCGCAAATGCAAATGGCTTAGTAAGGTAGTCGTCGGCGCCCAGCTCGAAGAGTTTGACCTTGTCATCAATCGAGTCTCGCGCCGTGAGTACAAGTACGGGCACAGAGGTATTTTTTCGCCGTATCCTCTGCAGCAGGTCGCCTCCGGCAAGACGTGGCAACATTAGGTCAACGAGTATCAGATCGTATGGATAGGCTTCCGTAAGTTCGAAGCCTTCGATGCCATCGGACGCAATGTCGACCGCGTACCGTTCAGCGGTCAGACCCCGCTGTACCAGCGCCGATACCTTTTGCTCGTCCTCAACGACTAAGATACGCATATTTTCTCGCGTCCTTATTAGCTGGAATTCACCTGAACGACGGCTGAACCACTGATGAAAATCTTTTCATCCTGCAGGCTCTGGATTCGAGGACTCGAGCGCGATGGGTAAATGAATACATTTTTATACAGCCTTTAGGCGGAACTCATGCTGCCCTTCGAACCTAGCTCCTGTGTTCAGGAGAATCTATGTTTAACACATCGAATCGCGCTCTCTTCCTCGCTTTTGCGCTACCAACTTTAGGCTCTGCGCTCGCCATCGCGCAAGGGGCTTCCTCCGTGAAGCTGATCCAGTCGGTCGACCTCCCCGGTTATTCCGGCGACTTTGATCATTTCGCCGTCGATTTCGACCGGAATCGCTTGCTCCTGGCTGCGGAGGACCATGGCACCCTGGAGGTCTTCGACCTTAAGACGTCTGCCCATCTGAAGACAGTGAGCGGGTTCGGAAACCCTCATAGCATTCTGGTTCGGAAAGGCGCGAATACAGTCTTTATCACGGACAGCGAGAAACAGGGAGCGACGATCCGGGATGCAGACAGCTATGCAAAAAAACAGTCCGTGTCATTGACTCCGGGCTCGGATACATCAAAGTACGATGCGTCAGCGAATACCCTCTACGTTGTGACAGGCGGTAAGGACGTCGATATGAAGACCGCGAACCTGGAAGCGGTCAACCCGGATACGGGGGCGAAGCTGGGATCGATTACGTTCCAAGACAACCATGTTGAGGCGATGTCGTTTTCCGACGGGGACCCTCGTCTCTTTATCAATCTCACGCAAACCAACACGCTTGCGGTTGTCGACCGTAAGGCCATGAAGGTTCTCAAGGTATGGCCTGTGCCTCCGGCAAAACAGAATGCCATGGTCGCCTTCGATCCTGCGCAGCATCGGCTCTATGTCGTTTGCCGCGATCCTGGAATGGTGGTGGTGATGAACTCGGACACAGGCGCGGTCGTAAGCACGCTCTCAGCGCCGCTTCGCTCCGACGAAGTGCAATATGACGCGACCGCACGGCGGCTGTATGTTCCGGGAGGTGAAGGGTACATGGGGATCTACGATACGAGCGATCCGGATCACTTGAAGCTTGTCGAAAAGGTGAAGACAGAACCTGGTGCAAAGACAGGCGTACTGATTCCGTCGCTGCATCGGCTCTTCCTGGCTGTCTCGCCGGGAGAGACGAAAGCAATGGCAAAGATCCTGGCCTACGAGACCAAATAACGAATCTCGCAAGCTCTGCACCTGTTTCCGCTACGCCTCCCGTGGGGTGAGAGCGGAACTATGGGCACTCGCGAATGAGGAATGTAGTGACAACCGTGATGAAACATCTTATACATTTCGCTCTCGCATTGTTCGGTGTCGGTAGCTGCCTGAGTTCGGGGATGCCGGCTCAAACTACGGCGGCTGCCTCGGCTCCGATCACCCTTGAGGATGCCATTGCGCGGGCACGAAGCGCAGATACGGCCTATGCCGCAGCCCAGGCAGCTGCCGGCATAGCCCAGGCGCAGAAGGGAATTGCACGATCGGCTCTTCTCCCTGGGCTCACCTATCACAATCAATTTCTCTACACGCAGGGGCAGAGTTCGGACTCGACTCAATCGGCCTCTGCGGTCCGCTTTGTGGCGAACAATGCCGTTCACGAATACATCAGCCAAGGTTCGGCAACCCAAACGATAGGCGGCGCAAGCATCACGGCATATCGCAAGGCAAAAGCCGATTACGCCGCAGCACACGCGCTCCTCGAAGTAGCAAGACGCGGCCTGGTGGCAGCGACCATTGGAAATTATTATGGGATGCTTGCCGCACAGGCGAAAGTGGTCGTCGCGCAGCGTGCGCTGGCTGAAGCTGAGCGCTTTCGCACGGTGACGCAACAGCGTGAACGCGGTGGGGAAGCTGCACATGCGGACGCAGTGCGGGCTGACTTGCAGGTTCAGCAACGACAGCGTGATTTGAACGACGCCGTTCTCGCCGCGGATAAGGCGCGCCTCGATCTTGGCGCGCTGCTTTTTCCGGACCCTTCGACGCCATATCAACTGGCTGCGAATCTGGACGCACTCCCGTCCTTGCCGACTCAGATCGAAGTGGAGGCGGCCGCGAAGGCGAACAACCCTGATCTGCGAGCTGCACTTGAGCAGCTGCGATCGGCGAACCTTGATGTGGCGGCATCGCGTTTTGGCTACACGCCAGATCTTGTGCTCAATGTGACCTACGGTATCGATGCACCACAGTTTGCGGTGCATGGACCCGGTGGCGTGCGCAACCTCGGCTATTCGGCTTCCGCGACTCTCGACATTCCTCTCTGGGATTGGCTGGCGACGCATCAGCGCGTGYGACAAAGTCAGGCCCGCCAGGCTCAAGCGCGCGTTGACCTAACCGTCACGCAGCGACGCCTGCTGGCCTCTCTCCATGAGCTCTATGATGAGGCGGCAGTCTCCCAGAAGCAGCTTGCTCTTCTAGACGAGAGCGTTGCGACGGCTACCGAAACGTTGCGTCTGACAAATTTGCGGTATACAGCGRGTGAAGGGACGGTACTTGAGATCGTCGATGCCCAAAGCTCTCTTGTCCTTGCCGAATCGGGCAGGACGGATGGCCTCGTCCGCTACCACACCGCATTGGCCAATCTACAAACACTGACAGGAAAGATGCCATGATGCGAAGACTATGCAAGACCAGCTCCGTTTCTGTTCTCTCATCGGTTACCACTACCGCCGTGCTGGGGTTTGCTCTTGCAGTTGCAGGCTGTAAGAGCAAAGAGGCGGACGCTGCGGCAGAGGTGTCAGTACAGGCGG
The DNA here is from genome assembly GCF_052113305.1 of Terriglobus sp. YAF25. Lineage (NCBI taxonomy): Bacteria > Pseudomonadati > Acidobacteriota > Terriglobia > Terriglobales > Acidobacteriaceae > Terriglobus > Terriglobus sp. YAF25. The sequence continues at coordinate 1,235 of NZ_JBFRCY010000278.1, read as the reverse complement.
AGAAGGCTGAGAAGAAGGCGCTTACGGAATATGTTTCGGGCGATACGGTGCTGACGCCACTGGCGCAGGCGGCTATTGTGCCGAAGATCTCGGCTCCGGTGCGACGATTTTTAGTGCAGCGCGGCGCGCATGTCCATAGCGGTCAGCTTCTTGCGGAACTTGAAAACCGCGACCTGATCGCAGCGGTACATGACACCCGCGGAGCTCTTAGCCAGGCCGACGCGACTTACACTGCGACTACACAGGCTGCCGTTTTGGAGGACATGCAGAAGGCAAAACTCGATGTCGAGCAAGCTAAAGCAAACCTCGACGTGCAGCAGAGCGTCTTCGATTCACGCGAAGCGCTCCTGCAACAGGGAGCGATACCACGTCGAGACCTGGAGACGGCGCGTGCCGCTCTCGTGCAGTCGAAAGCGGCGATGGACATTGCGGAACAACACCTTCGATCGCTGAACTCCGTCAGTCAGAAGGCAACGATCAAAAATGCGGCAGGCGTTCTCGATTCTGCCCAGGGAAAGTATGAGGCGGCTCAGGCTGGTCTCACCTACTCCGAGATCCGCTCCCCGATCGATGGCGTCGTTACCGATCGTCCTTTGTTTGCCGGGGAGATGGCCAATGCGGGGCAAGCCATTGTCACGGTGATGGATGTCTCTTCCTTGATTGCCAAGGTACATCTCTCCCAGGAGCAAGCGAGCGGCATTCAGAAGGGAGCGACGGCAACGCTCAACGTCACAGGTAAGTCCGACCCCATATCGGGCACGGTCATGTTGGTGAGCCCTGCATTGGATCAAGGTTCGACGACGCTGGAAGTGTGGGTGCTCGTTAAAAACAAGGATGCAGCCTATAAGGCCGGTATGCCGGTTCACGTTTCCATCGCGACACGCACAGAACCGGATGCGATTGCCATACCGAATGAGGCTTTGATCTCAACCAAGGCAGGCAAACAGGCCATCATGGTGATTGGATCGGATGGTATCGCCCGGCAGAAGGAGGTAACGACCGGGATCACCGACGGACACGATACGCAGATTCTCCACGGGGTGAAAGCAGGCAGCCAGGTGATCACGAAGGGCGCCTATGGCATGGACGACGGTACCAAAGTGAAAGTGGTGGCCGCCGATGGGGAAGAGGCAGAACAGGGAGCGGCGGATGACGAGAAGCCTTCTGCGACAGCGCCTCAGAAAGGCGACCAGAAGTGAGAGAATCCATCCATACTCATGCGGAGAGCCCATCAG
>NZ_JBFRCY010000277.1:0-5411 GCF_052113305.1 Terriglobus sp. YAF25 | reverse complement strand
TCGGAACGACACGATCTCGCGTCAGCTTCTTTATGAATCGTTTTCGCAAGCTTGGGTTCATTCAGTACAACGGCCGCATTCTGGTACACAAATCTCTCCTCAATGTTGTTCTGTATGACCGGCTATCGCCGCATAATGCAGAAGCTGCGCCAATTGCACTTGCCAGGCCTGCAAAGACAAAGATGGCGCGCGCACCAAAGAGTGAGCAAATGTGAACTGCAGAAAGAAGATAGGGATGGAATACTCGGCATTGAGGCAGCCTTTTCGATGTCTCGGTCGAGGTTCGGCGTGTCCCTTACAAAAGTAAATCTTCTCATCGTCGACGATGACTCATTGCTTCGGAGTTCCCTGTCGCAGATTTTCAGCGGAATGAACTATGAGGTTCGATCCGCGGAAGATGGAGTTTCCGCACTATGCGAGATCGATCGGAAGATTCCGGCGATCATCCTTTCAGATCTCTATATGCCCAGAATGTCCGGATTTGACCTGTTAGCCGAGGTTCGCAGCAGGTTTCCTTCGATCATGCTGATCGCAATGAGTGCTTCGTTTTCGGGTTCCTTCATACCGGACGGAGTAGTAGCGGACGCTTTCTATGAAAAAGCTGCCGGTCTCAGACCATTGCTCAAGATCATGCACAACATGGCTACACGCTGCATCTCATCCCGCCCGATGCTTGTCCAGGCCTATCCTTAGCACCCAGCGAGCACCGTATTTCGACAGAGTGCCCTCCTGAGCTATTTAGCTCAGACAACTCTCCTTGTATCTGCTCCAATGAGTCTGGAGAAGAGTCCGTATTATCGGCTCCCAGATGGTTTCTGAGCTAAGTCAGCACATCTGACCGTTGTCCCCCTCTTAGCTCTCCCGCACTCTGCGAGGAACCCAATGAAAACTATTTCTCTGCTCCTGGTTAGCGCCTTTCTAATGGCGAACGGAAGCGTCTGGGCTACAACCGGACGCCAGGACGCAATCGAGCGCCTGCGTATGTCGTCCGACGTACTTCACGACATCATGGAAGCTCCGGATAAGGGAATTCCGGAAGAAGTGTTAGGTAGTGCCAGGTGCATCGTGGTTGTGCCCCATCTGGTGAAAGGTGGCTTCATCTTTGGCGGTAAGCATGGCAGAGGCATCGCCTCCTGCCGTACGGCCTCTGGATGGAGTGCGCCGGCATTCGTCTCGATCGGCGGCGGTAGTTGGGGACTACAGATCGGGCTGGAAGGTGTAGACCTTGTCATGGTTGTAATGAATGAGCGGGGATTTCAGCACCTCTTGACCAATAAATTTCAGCTCAGCGGAGACGCTTCCGCCGCCGCAGGTCCAGTGGGACGCCATGCTTCCGCGGGTACGGATTGGAAGCTTGACTCTGAGATTCTTACCTACTCCAGGTCACGCGGAGCCTTTGCGGGAATCACACTGGAAGGCGCTGTCGTACAGCACGACAGTGATTCGACGAAAACTATCTACGGGCGCGACCGCTCATTTGAGTCGATCCTGTCAGGCAAAGTCACCGCTCCACAATCTACTCGTGGCTTCATGAAGGCCATTGCTCAGACAGCTCGCGCGGCTGAGGTCTCTGAGCTCAAGAAAGACAAGTAGCAGGACATTTCACTGCTCTGGAAGGAGGTTACAGACTTCCTTCAGAGCAGCGCTTTCGCGTTTCGCTTGCTCTCAAAATGAGATGACGACATCCGGCGGCGACGACATTACAGCAACGATACCGGAATCGCCCACCGCAACAGGACAATCCTCTGTCCAATGGAGAAACCTTGAAAATCGCACATATGCTTCTTGCTACAACCACCCTATGCCTGAGCGCCATTGCTCAAACCAATATTCCAACAACCATGCCTGCACATGCACCTTTCTTTCTTGCGCCCGGCCCTCTTGTTCAGATCTTCCGTATGGCTACCATCAGCCGGAGTACCCAGGCTCTCAACTACCAGCATCGTAGCGGTGCTACGAAGGTAGACTTCAAAGGGACCGAACTCATGCCTCTGGCGAACGGCCAGGCGAAGGTAGAGAGCAAACGTGGCGCGATTGAGATCGAGGTTGAATTCGCCAATCTGCAGACCCCGACGACCTTCGGCAGTGAATATCTCACCTATGTCCTGTGGGCCATCTCTCCCGAGGGCAGAGCGTCAAATCTGGGTGAAGTCCTGGTCGGCGACAATCACCGTAGCAAGCTGGATGTCACCACCGAGCTCCAGTCATTCGCGATGCTTGTGACGGCTGAGCCGTATTATGCGGTCCGTCAGCCCAGCAACGTCGTCGTACTCGAAAATGTTATACGGACGGACACTAAGGCAACCACCGAGGCGGTGAGCGCGAAGTATGAACTTATGGAGCGCGGGGGCTATATCCCGACAGGCTACAAGCTTGACCCAGTCGTTCTGGATGCCAAGGTACCCCTGGAATTTCTCGAAGCACGGAATGCGGTGCGCATCGCGGAATTAGAAGGAGCTGGGCAGTATGCCAACGATAGCTATCAGCATGCACTCCAGCTGATGAAGATGGCAGATGGTTACGCCACGGATAAGCGCGCTTCCAAAAAGCAGCTCATCGCGACCTCCCGCGAGACTGTCCAGACAGCGGAAGACGCACGCGCGATTGCAATTAAGAACAGGACCGAAGAGAGTCTGGCGAAAGATCGCGCGGCCTCGGCGGACGCGCAGGCAAAGTCGCAAGGGCAGGCAAACGACGCAATGCGCGAGCGGGATGCGGCGCAAGCCGAAGCCGCTCAATCACGCCTGAACGCGGAGCAGGCGCAACAGGCTACCGTTCAGGCGCAGGACGATAGAGCAAAGATGCGTGCTCGCTTATCACAACAGCTAAACGATGTGTTACAGACGCGCGACAGCGCTCGCGGACTCATCGTAAACATGTCAGATGTCTTATTCGACACCGGTAGATATTCGCTGAAATCCGAGGCACGCGAAAAGCTCGCGAAGGTCTCGGGGATTCTTCTCTCATACACAGGGCTCAGCATTCAGGTGAGTGGCTACACGGACAATATCGGTGGCGATGTCATGAACCAGGAGCTCTCAGAAAACCGTGCCGGAGCAGTCCGGGATTACCTGGTACAAGAGGGCGTAGCAACTGGCTCTGTCAGCGCGAAAGGGTTTGGCAGCACAGTCCCTGTTGCTTCGAATGACACTTCCGCCGGGCGCCAGCAGAACCGCCGGGTAGAGCTGCTTGTATCTGGCGATACCATCGGAGGCACTACGAGTGCAATGTTTGGCGGGCCACGTTGAACACGGCGCAAACACCAGGCAGTTCGACCGCCGATATGGCTGTCGAATTGCCGATTTCTTGCTGCGTACTGGTCAATTTTGACCATATGACCCGATGGCCGGTGGCCTATGCTGGCCTTGCCAGGCGTCAGGAGCCCTCAGTTTGAACCCAGCAACGAGACTGCCCCCGAACGACCCAACCATCCGCTTTGGAGAGTATGTCATTGACCCACTGTCCTTGCGCCTGCTGCGAGGGATGGATGTCATTCATACGACTGTGAAACAGCTTGAATTGCTTAGGCTGCTTCTTGAAGCGAAGGGAGAAGTGGTGAGTAGGACCACTCTGATGGACCGGCTCTGGCGTGATACCGAGGTGGAAGAGCACAACATTACACAAACAGTTTTTAGGCTCCGCCGCGTCTTAGGCAAATTGCCCAATGGCAAGGAATACATTGAGACTATCCCTCGACGCGGCTACCGCATGTCCTCGGCTTCGTTTGCGGTGTTACCGCTTGCTTCCGACCCGGCCTCCGGGAAAAGAGGGGCTCGATCTGAAACAGATCAAGGTCCCGCACGACGCAAAATCTTCACAAAGATACGATCCCATCGTGCTGCCATTGTTATTCCGCCCTCATGGTCAAGAACTCTAAGCCAGCTTGTCTTCATTTTTGCGATCCTTGCGAGAGCTTCCCGGAAGCGTCCGAGTGGAGGATTCAGCATCGGAGATGGAAAACGCTGAAGCACACGGGCGCCTTTCAAAGATTATTCCCATAGAACTCTGAGTGAAGAAGAATCCCTGCGATCCCGGATGAGGAAGCTACGCCTTTATGAACCGGATGGTGTTTCCGGACCCGACACAGTGGGCGGTGCTTGCCGCGGATCGACGATGCCCGCTTTGGCGATCAGGCCACCCAGAAGATCAAGTGGAAGCGGGAAAACGACGGTGGTGTTCTTTTCAACTCCGATCTCAACCAGTGTCCGCAAATAACGGAGCGTGATGGCGCTGGGCTCACGGCTCAAAATGGCGGCGGCTTCAGCCAGCTTGGTGGAAGCTTGAAACTCGCCGGTTGCCGCAATGATCTTTGCTCTTCTCTCGCGCTCTGCTTCTGCCTGAGCGGCGATGGCTCGCTGCATCTCCTGGGGAAGATCTACCTGCTTTACATTGACGCGCGTTACCTTCACTCCCCATGGCTCGGTATGTTCGTCCAGGATCGTTTGGAGCTTTGTGTTCAGCGTCTCGCGCTGTGATAGAAGATCGTCCAACTCCACTTCACCGAGCACCGACCGCAGTCCCGTCTGCGCTGCCTGCTCCACGGCAAACCGGAAGTTCTCGACTTCGATGATGGCCTGAACCGCCGCGACCACTCTGAAATAGACGACCGCATTTACCTTCAAAGAGACATTGTCTTTTGTGATCACATCCTGGGGCGGAATCACCCAGGTCACGACACGAAGCGATACCCTGACTAGCCTGTCGATCGGCCAAAGAATGGCAACGATGCCTGGGCCCCTCGCATTTTTCCTCACGCGGCCCAGGCGAAACACTACTCCGCGCTCATACTCTTGCAGAATGTTGATCGATTTGACGATCCAGATCAGAAACACGAATACGAAAATCGCTAACGGAACAACAGCATTGGTATTCATGGCATTGTCCTTCCAACGAACTTCAAGCTCAGCCGTTCGTTTACCACCCGCTCGAACCGGACAACATCATAGCTCGTCTGGACAACAAGCGAAGCACCTATCATGGCGGCGATCGTGGTGACTCGCAACAAAGTTTCTCAAAATGGGCGAAGAGATCCGTGGGAGTAGCGATCCGGGTGCCCCGGGTCCCATGGGGACCTGGGTATCGCGCTACGCGCGACCGTTTTCGTTCAGTAGTAAGGAGAAGCTTGCCTGGAATCCGAAGTTTGACGCTTGGTCCAAGAAAGGCCGGGCCCAGGTCCCCGAGGGACACCACCCCAACGAACAAGTTCGTTGGGGACCCCGAACATGGGGCACACGGTGCATGGGCCATCTCAAAACCTCACCTTCGCTCCAAGCTGTACCTGCCGAGCCGACGACGCCGAGGTAATCACGCCGAAGTTGTTGTTCACATTCACTCCTCCAGCGCCTGCCGTAAAGCTGGTGTTCGGCATGCTTAGATTTACATGATTGAAAGCGTTGTAGCCTTCCAAGCGC
>NZ_JBFRCY010000276.1:0-5418 GCF_052113305.1 Terriglobus sp. YAF25 | reverse complement strand
GAGCCGTAACCGTCAAGTAAAGACGCTAGAGCATTTCTCCTGTAGGTGTAGTGTAGGGATTCGTTATCTATGGGCGTTTTCCATAATGAAAACGCCGCTGCACTCCACTTCCGGGCTACCCAGCAACAGGAGAAATGCTCTAGACTACAGCGCACGGTCATTCATTACGAGAGCCACCGCGCTCCGCAGGCGCGCCAGACTTCCCTCAAATGCAGGACGAAGCCTGGGACCGCTATGAAAGGCATTCCGGCGCATCTCTTCTTCGACAACCGGTGAGATCAGCTGCCAGACCGTGGTGATATCACCGACGATGACGATCTCGCTCGGAGCAAGGCCTGAGGCGATCATACGCAGACCTTTACCGAGGCAACGGCCCATTGTTTGGATGGCAGCGACGGCGTGCTCCTCGCCGATCTGCGCCAGGTGCAACAGCGTATCGAAGGCCGCCAGACGACTGCCACCCTGCTGCTCGTAATAGCGCAGTCCTGCACGGTTAGAAGCCGTGACCTCCCAGCAGCCATGACTACCGCAGGCACAGGCCGGTCCGGCCTCTTCCATCTGCACGTGGCCAAACTCGCCGGCCATACCAGCCTCTCCACGAAGAAGCTGACCATTGGCGAAGATGCCTGTACCGATTCCCTCAGCGACATTCACGACGACAAGATCGTGCATACCGTCGCTTTCTCCAAACCAGACCTCGGAGAGAGCACAGGCGTTGGCGACATTGTCCATCTCAACGCGCAGACCCGTGGCTCGCTCGATGCGCTGCTTCACGGCCAGCACCGGCCAATGAAGGTTGGGCGCAAAGATAAGCTTCTGCTGGTCAAGGTCGGCACGGCCCGGGACACAGATGCCGATGCCATCGAGAGCACGCTCGGGATGAGTATCCACCATGCGTTTGACGGCCTTGATAATGGCGTTCATCGCCAGCTTGGAGTCATCGGGGAGCGGGACGATACTCTGCGAGATCACGCGGCCGCCAAGATCGACGATGCCGAGCGTTGTCTGTGCCGGATGAATGTCGAGCGCAAGGACAGCGCGCTTATCGTTCACCTGCAGGAAGGTTGGACGTCGCCCACGAGGCAGGCGGCCGACTTCGCCTTCAATAATCCATCCTCCGGAGATCAGCTCTTCTACGATCAGCGAGACCGTACTGCGCTGCAGGCCGGAGAGACGTGAGAGTTCCGCTCTGGAGACGGGCTGGYGCGTGCGGACAAGATTGAAGACCAGCGACAGGTTGATCTGCCGCGGTGTCTTGTTCGAAGCGCTCTGGTGACGTGTAAGGCGGAATCGTTGCAAGCTTGGGTCCGTGCGTTACGTTCTCAGCATCTTAGCTGGAGTGCCGAGGGTGTGTCATCAAACTCGTGCCGTCAGCGCCGGGAGTTGGATGACACACCCTAACGATACGAAAGCCTTTCGTTTTCTTTGCAATCCATAACGGGACAAGACGGTCATTCACATAAATTTGCGATAGACTTATAGAGGAATGGGCGGATAGCTCAGTTGGTTAGAGCGCCTGCCTTACAAGCAGGATGTCGGGGGTTCGAGTCCCTCTCTGCCCACCATTCCTCACCCGCTAAAATCCCTCAACAATCAAGGTTTGACCGAAGCAGTTGCCGGTTTTTGCCAGGCGCTGTCCAGGAACAAATACCTGTCGCGATGCGAATCGGCTTTCGCTGCGGAGTTCTTATCCAGCACCATCATCTGCCATTGGCTCGGCCCGTAGACAGGCCACTTGGGCAATCCTGCTCCATTGGGGTCGCCGGTGCGTGCAAAGTTGGTCCAGTAGTCCTGCATCTGCTCAGAGAGCTTGCGATCTTCAGGGCGCACTACGACCTCCAAACGGGAGTCCAGTGTTCCGAAGACGTATTCAATATCGTCGGAGTGAAACGCTCCCACAGCAGGCGTATGGTAGCGGTCACCTGGATTCGGGAGGGCGAACTTATAGCGATACACCGGCTTCGTTCCGGTAGCCGTATGAGCCTCCAGCCACTTCCACGTGGAGTAGGCGATGAAGCGGTCGCCGGCGTAGTCAGAGGCGGACGCCACCGCTTCTTCAGGGGTTGCTGTGCTGTAGAGCTTCAGGAACTCCGAAGCCTGTGTTGGGAACTCACGATTCGCCTGTGCAGCGAAGCCTTCGGCGCTGAAGCGATTGTTTCCACCGACTACTCCTCCGCGAGCTTCATCGGCATTCCATCCGGCGAGCAGTGGGATGTGAGCTTGTTCACCTGCGGCATAGATCTCTGCGGGAGGCTTCGGGAAGAAGTACCCATCGACGACCGGGCGGAAGGAAGGTCCGGGCCTCGTTGCCATGATGGGGCGGATGATGTCTTCTGTCGGAATACGCCGCAGTTCCGCGAGCTTCGCCGTGCCATAGGTCGTAAGTGCGAAGGCGGAGTCCGCCTTCTCCCGTTGCTCACGGCTCTCAATGGGGAAGGTGCCGGTGGTCATCACACTTCCGCTCTCGCCGATTGCTTTCTGAATAAGGTCTTTTGACAATGGCGAGGCCATTTGCGCGCTGACAGACATCGAACCTGCGGACTCACCAAAAATGGTGATGTTCGAGGGATCTCCACCGAACGCGGCGATATTCTGCTTCACCCACTGAATGGCTGCTGCCTGGTCCAGAAGACCGTAGTTCCCTGAAGCATGATTCGGAGATTCCGCTGTCAGCTCCGGATGTACGAAGAAACCGAAGATACCGAGCCGGTAGTTCATGGAGACAACGACGACGTTGCGATGGGCGAGATACTGACCATCCTGCCGGCGTTCCGAAGTACTTCCACCCGCGAAGCCGCCACCGTAGATCCAGACCATAACCGGCAGCTTGCTTGTCTCAGACGAAGCGGGAGTCCATACATTGAGGGTCAGGCAGTCCTCTGAGGCTCCCGGATCATGAAAGGCCATGTCTGCATAGCTCGCGGACTGCACGCAGTGGTATCCGAAGTCGTGTGCGGAGCGTACGCCCGTCCACGGCTCAACAGGCGCGGGTGGTGCCCAGCGCAGCTTGCCTACCGGGGGAGCTGCAAAAGGAATGCCCTTGAAGGACATGACCTTGCTATCTGGTGTCGGCTCTCCTTCGACAACGCCGCTGGCCGTTTTGACCTGCGGTCCTACTGCGGCGAAGGCTGTTGCTCCAAGGACAAAGGTTGCGGTGAGCGAAAACAGACAGCGTGCAAATCCCATGAGGAACCTCGGGAGCTACGGTAGCACACCGATGCGAGCCAAAGCATCTGCGACTAAGCTCTTCAACCATTCGTAAGTCCCGCGCTAAAGACCTGTCTTTGAGCGTGGAATCATCTTCACTTCCCTTTCGGCATATTGGCGAAGTGCCAGATGGTTGCGGCAACTGACTTCTCTGCTCCGGCGAGACCATAGACCTTTCCGGAGCCTTCAATGATGTAGTACTCGTTGGCCGCGTGCGCACGTCCTCCCATGCCGGCGCCACCGGCGGCAATCGGCATCTTCACATCGACAACGCGATCGCCGACATCCTGATTGGAGAACAGGTAGGCCGGCCAGTAGCCGCCAAGGATAGTCTCCTGCTCGAGAGGCTTCTGATAATTGATGCCGAACTCATCGAAGGTCTGCATGATGGACTTGGCGATATCGGAGTCGTAGCTCATCTTTGCCCAGGGGACATCGCCGATCAGCTTGACCTCGACGTCTTTGTAGCCGTTCTTGTCGAGCTGGGCGCGAAGCTTCTTCACAATATCGGTGCCGTGCATGTTCGGAATGTAGCGGAAGTTATGCTTTGAGGTGATCTTGTTCGGCAGGATTGCACCTGCGCCGCCTGCATACATATTGCCGCCCCAGATGCCGTCGAGGTTGAAGCTGGTACCGTAGCGCGACATCTTCTGAATGGTGAATGGATCGTCGGAGATAAACCTCGCCACACCAAGGTTGTCCGCGGCGGACTTCACATTCATCTTGCCGGCGGAGCCCTTTAGCAAATCGGTCTCCTGGTTGGTGAGCGGCTGCATGTTCTCGAAGAATCCGTCGATCTTTGGGGTATTGCCATCGTCGGAGATCAGAGATCCGAGCATCTTGATGTGGCGCCACGCCGGCGAGTCGACCGAACGCTTGTAGGAGCCGTGGATATCTGAGACCGTAGGCCCGCGACCCCAGCTCTTTCCGCTGGTCGTCAATTCCACATAGACGCACCCCTCTGAGCCTCCGGAGATGTTGGCTCCTCCGCCCGCGCTCTGACCGGCGAAGCGCAGCATGGCGTCAGCGCCTTTGAAGAGGTCCGGATGATCCTTCATGAACTTGCGAAGACCAATATCCATGCGCTCTTCATCGCCTTCCGCCACGAAGATCAGGTTGACTGGGAGCTTGCCCAGCACCTTCTTCATCGACATGAAGGCTTCAAGCTGTGCGAGCTGTGGCCCCTTGGAGTTCACTGCACCGCGACCGATGAGGACCTTCTTGAATGATGGATCGATACCGGCGGTCTTTCCATCGACCAGGCGGCCTTCAAACGGAGGCGCCACCCACAGGTCCGGCTGCGTGACCGGCATGGTGTCGTACATCCAGTAGATGACCAGCGTTTTGGGCGCACCCTCATCGCATTTCGCGTAGACCACAGGATTGCCCGGCGTTCCGTACTCCGTGATGCCGACATCGTAAACGCGGGTAGTCTGGCATCCCAGTTTGTCGAACATGCCTTTGACCATCTCAGCTGACTCGGGAATCCCTTCACCCGAGTTGGAGATCGAGGGTTGCTGAATCCAGTGCTGAAAATCGAGCACATGATCATCGACGTTGGCATCGATATAGTCGTAAACCTTCTTCAGTTCTGATGGTGTCCTGCTCAGATCCGGATGAACTGTCTCATCAGCCTGGGCTCGAATGCCGAGCTTCGGCTTATTCGCAGAGGTTGGGGTGCTGGAGTTCTTCTTGCTACATCCCGCAAAGACGACAAGGGATGCCAAAAGACACAACGGCGTGCGCTTCAGAAACATGTTCGATTGTCCTCGGTAAGCAGGTCGGCCGGGTTGAGTGCCGGTTGGGTAGACTCTAAGGCCGTTCCGCATTTGCGGTCAAGCGCACTTAGTCCGGAAGACTCGTTACGGCGGTGGTCATGAGAGCGGTATAACGCCGCCAACGATTTTCTGGACCTGCGGCGTCGACGTACTTCGCTACCCTGTCCAGACCGACCGTGTAGGTGAGCATATAACTGCGGTATTCGTTCAGGTAGGTCAGCATGGTCTCTCCATGTTCCATCAGCAGCTCTTCTTCTAATTGCGACAGTGCGCGAGCAAACTCCAACCGGCCGTCCAGATATTCGCGAGCGATCTCCGGTTCAGCGGTATGCAGCATGGCTACGAGCTTTTCGATACGGATGTAGCGCTCAATATCGCGCTGCGGCAGACCGGCGATGGGAAATAGAACATCGCGCTCAATCTGTACCCGCGC
>NZ_JBFRCY010000275.1:0-6821 GCF_052113305.1 Terriglobus sp. YAF25 | reverse complement strand
CACACGCAAAGTTCGTACGGTTTTCCATGGCACAATAGATGTATATGCATATAATTGAGATTCAAAAAGGAATTTGTAAAATCCAAAGCTTGGAATCCGCCGCCTCCCGGACGCACGGTCTCCGTGAAGGCTCGCCCGCTTCCTGTTGGATTTCGAGTTATTTTTGAATCCTAATTAGATGTATACGCATCTTTTCTAGCATGAAGAGCTCGTTGACTCCAACTCTTCCTTGCATGTGCGCCAATATTCGCCGTGCTGCTCGGGCTTTCACCCAGACCTATGACGAGGCGCTACGACCTCTCGGACTGACGATCACGCAGTTCACCATCCTTCAGGCGCTTTCATTGTCGGGAGAGCCGACGCAGGGTGAGCTCGGAGAAATTCTCGCCATGGACAGCACCACGCTGACTCGAACGCTCGCAATTATGGACCGGCATGGATGGATTGCTAAGAAATACGGGGCCGACCGGCGAGAGCGGCGGCTGAGTCTGACTCGGTCTGGGGAATCCGAATTCAACCGTGCAGTTCCGTACTGGCGAAGCGCGCAGGAAACTCTGTGCAAACGGCTCGGCAAACAACGCTGGGACGCACTGGCGAAATTGGTCAACGACACAACCTCGATGCTCGTTGAGCAAGAGGTTTTGGACGCGAAGTAGGTCTTTTCACTTCGGGAGAAGAGATGAATCTTTACGGTCCAAAACAGTTGGCCGACAGCATTCGCGCAGTTCGACGAAACACGGTTTCTATCGCCGAAGACGTCCATGAAGATGACTACCTATTCCGTCCGGCTGGGGACAGCCGCTCAGTCGCGGAAATCCTGATCCATATTGCCTTCTTCTCCAACTTCGATTATCTCTTCCACGAAGAAAAGCATATGACAACGATTGAGGCCTTCGATTTTGGCAAGTTCCTTAGAGATAGCGAGTCCCGGGAGAAGAGGCTCCATACAAAGTCCAAGCTCATTGAGCTGCTGAGAGCTTCGGGAGAAAGCTGGGCAGAGTGGGTGGAATTCCTGCCTGAGCGGTTCCTGACTGAAGGCGTCGCCCAACGCGACGGAACATTGAAGACCCGCTTTGAGATGATTTTGAGAACAAAGGAACACGAGCTGCACCATCTTGGTCAGCTCGCGGTCATTGCACGAATGCTTGGCATTGCACTCTCACGCGAGCTAGAGCATTTCCCTGTAGGTGTAGTGTAGGGCTTCCGTATCTATGGGCGTTTTCCGCAATGAAAACGCGGTTGCACTCCCCTTCCGGGATACCCAGCAACAGGGAAAATGCTCTAAGCGCGCAGGAACTGCTCGTCGGACCTCGGGGGAACATGGAGACAGGCGGCACGTTCCCATTCCGACGCGATAATCTACGACGCCTGTCGACACGATCCCTACGCGCAGTCATTCCACTCCATTGTCAGGTGCATAGGCCGCGACATAGACCAACCCCGCAACCTTCGGGTCGGTTCCTGCCTGAGTGATGACGACGCCTCCATATGAATGGGCCACCAGCAGGGTCTTGCCAGTCTCTCGCGCCAAAGCACGTTGAAGCGTCGCGACATCGTCGGCCAAAGAGGTGAGCGGAAGTTGAATCGCTGTCACGTTGTAACCATCTGCATTCAGGCTCGTGATGACTTGATTCCACGAGGAGYCATCGGCCCAGGCTCCATGTACGAGCAGGACATTCTTGATGCCGGTTGGGCCAGAGGCCTGCACCGTCGGAACGCTAGCGATCCGGGAAGAGCATCCGGCGAGAGCGAGAGTCATCGCCGGAACGAGAAGGCGTAAGGAAGCCTTGACGTTAGAGCTGAACATACATTGATCCTTTTCTCGGTGTAACTTCCTGGGTATGTTTTCTGGTGGGAACTCCCAGGAGATTTTGTTGCTAACTGCTAGTGGAGTGCGATGAAGGCCAGCGCGACCGCCAGGACATCCTCGAGCAATGCTGCCGGCAGGTCACGACCAAATGAGCGGGCGGCGAAAGCCCGTGCCTTAGAGCCGCCGTATGTGCCAGCGACGCTACCGACGATGCCTGCAATGAGACCGACGATGGTGTTGCCCCTGGAGAGGCCAACGGCCGCTCCGCTTGTTGCGCCCATGAGAAGACGAGCGCCGAACTGTGGTAGAACAAGGCGGCTTGGGGTCTTCGGAAGTTTGTCTGTGACAAGCTCTCCTAAAGCCATGAAGCTGAGGATAAGCGCGGTGATGCGTTTTCCGAGGAAGGAGAGCCATGTTCCCTGGAGTGGAAGATGCTCCGAGTTAGCGGCCCAGCTTAGAGCGGCGAGTCCAACGATGGCACGAAGGCCACAGGCAAACCCGATGACGAATGCAGAGATGACGATCGTATTCATTTATTCTTCTCTCTAGGTGTCTTCTTTTCGCGACAGGTCTTCTGTCATAGCGATGAAAAGACGTTGTTAGCAATGAGGCCTCTCGATCGGAGTGGTCCATACTCGAGAGGCCTAGCAGTTAGGTTCTACTTCGAGCCCACCTTGGATACCGCGTTCACAACCACATCTGCAACCTTTGCTGGCTGGGCCAGCATGATGACGTGGCTGGATGCAACGGTGGACGTCGTTGCGCCGATCTTCTTTGCTTCCGCGGCTTCGAGCGTTGGCGAGATCGTGCGGTCATTGCCGGCGATGATGTACCACGACGGCTTCGACTTCCACGCTGGGTCCGTGACCTCGCCCTTCATCGCTGCGACGCTCGTGGGTATCTGTGTCGCGATCAAGGTCGAGATCTCCTTGGCAGAGAGGTCCGGTGCCACATCCTCTGCGATGCCCTTCGACGTAAGTTTGAGGAAGCCACTCTTATCCGGCCGCAGTTCCGCGCCGACAGGAGTGGGCACGCTTGTAATCAGCCCGAAGGCAGATTGACCTTTATCTGGAGCGACGGCAGCGACATACACCAATCCAGCCACCTTCGGGTCGTTGCCGGCTTCGGTGATGACTGCACCACCGTAGGAGTGACCTACCAGCAGGACGGGGCCATCCTCAAGCGCGATTGCTCGCTGTGCCGCCGAGACATCATCCGCAAACGAAGTAAGCGGAATCTGGACGGAAACGACGTGAAATCCTTTCGCTTCCAGCAGAGGGATGAGCTTGGACCAGCTTGAACCGTCTTCCCATGCACCATGTACAAGGAGGACACTCTTCACTCCTTCCTTGGCCGCCGATTGAGCAGCCATATTGGTATTGGGCAAGAACGCGAGAAGAGCGGCGCACGGCGCCATAATGTTGCGAACTAGTTTTGAAATCTGCATTGTCATACTCCCTTAGCACAAGAGTTGCCCCATACAGGTTTGAGGCTCATTCAAGATCCGTACGAATCGAAGCGCAGGTCGACTACCGCAGGTTCCTGCGGTAGTTCCAACACTCGCTCTCTTGTTTGATCTGAGCTTATGTTTGGTATGGCGTCCTATCTAGGCGAAAACCGCCAAAGACGGGACATTCCTGCTGCAGAATGGCACAGGTGCGAAAAGCTTGTTTGCGCGAAGAGGCGCTCCCGGCATGGACTACAACGATTCTCCCGACCACGACGGCGAACAATCGCAGACGGGTTGGCGGTGTTGTCGCTTCGTCATTCCTGGGTCCTGCGCCACATTCCTGGAGTGACTCCATAGATGCGCTTGAAGGATCGATTCAACCCTGACTGATCTGTAAAGCCGCACCGAACAGCGATGTCCGCAAGTGGCAGACGACAGTTCATCAGCAGATCTTTCGCTTTATCAACGCGACGCTCGATGAGCCACCGATACGGCGGTCTACCGTAGGTCTRCCGGAAGGCTCGTGCGAAGTGGCTGAGCGACAGACCGCAGACGTCGGCGACCTGCTGAAGGTCGATTTCTCCGTCAAGATGAGTATCGAGAAACTCCGTTGCTCTCTTCATCTGCTGAGCTGTCAGTCCGCCCTGAGCAGCCCTCGTCACGGGTGTGATGCCGCCGTAGGAGCAGACAAAATGACAGTGCAGTGCGTGCAATACATGGTCGACGAACAATTTGCCGGCGTGCGGTTGATGCAACGTCGTGAGAAGAACCTGGCCCAGGTGATGCACAATAGAATCCGGTTGCCCGAACGGCCCGCTGAGTCGATCCACTCGACCCATCCGATGAGAAGCAGCAACCTCGTCTAGGGCGTCCTGCGTGAGATGCAGTACCAATGTGTCGAAAGGGCCGGGCAGGAAGATCCCCGGCCTATCTTCGAGCCTGAGCACGCTCACTCCGCCGACGGGATAATACCCTTGCGATACTTTCTTGCTTCCTAGGAATTGCTCGATAGTCGGGATCTCTGCAAGCTGTAGTGCGACCATGTAGTCACGCGCTGCGCCGTCTCCGCGCGTGACTGCCGGAAGTCCTTCTTCGCTCCGGATGCGCCCGAACGAGAAAGGAGCGAATCGGGAGATGGTGAGACTCGCGCTGGCCATTTCCTTGACGTACAGGCCCTTCGCAAATTGATCCCAAAACACTGGTATGGTTTTACTCCCTTTAGAAACTTGTTTTCTGTGACGCTCATAGCCGTGCGTCTGCTAGGACTGCATGTCGACTCTTTGCGCTTCATGCGCAACTTCATACTGTAACAGACGCAAGCGGTAAATCGAGGTTGCAAAATTCCGACCGGTCGGAAGTAAATTACGATACGAATATTCTAACGATGAGCCGGCTCATTTGCTTAGAAGATTGACGAACAGGAGGATTGCAATCCCAACAGGCGGCTATTTCGAAGCCAAATCTTCGAGACTTACGAGCGCGCTCGCACTTCGTTATCTAGAAAACGAGTCAGGTTGTCCTGTGCGTATGCGAGCGCGCTTGAGCGCTTGTCGATCCTTGAAACAGCGGTCGCTCCTTCAAGTGTGGAGATTAGGAAGGTGGCTACACTCTGCGGATGAACGCCATTACGAACCTCACCTCTGCTCTGTCCTTCCGTAATGATGTTCACCAGCACGCCTTCCCACCCTCGATAGGCCTTGCGGGCGCGATCGCGAAGAGCCATGTTGCCGTCGTCCGTATCGACGACTGTGTTCAATAAGGGGCAACCGCCGGCAAAGCTTGGAGTCTTGACGTAATTGCTGATGTGGATTGCGAGTTTGTCTATCGCATTGGAGACCGAATCCAGGTTAGCCAGGCGTTTCTGCGCTGTATCGGTCCAAGCGAAATCAAAGGCTTCAAGGGCCAGTGCTTCCTTGCTAGCGAAGTGACCATAAATAGACCCCTTTTCCAGCCCGACCGCCTCGACGATATCCTGCATTGACGCGCCGTCGAAGCCTCGCTGATTGAAGATGACTGCGGCTTTGGCAATGATATTCCGGCGTGTTCTTTCACCTTTGCTCGAATGCTTCTTTGTTTCTTTCACAAATCCCCTATATGGCGAGTGCGGTTGCCGCATGTCTCCTACCCGCACGCTCCTCTTCTCACCAGATTAGAGGGTCTTGCTTGCCAGGCGATTCAAACGAACGACTGGTCGGACAAGAATTATAGAGGAACGTTCATAAAGAGAAATGCCGTCCCGGCGGGATAAGCTGACTCCGGCCGTGCTGATGGCTAGTGGGTCATGGACGCACCGGCTGATTCCATAATGTGACAATGTTCTTGCGGCGCATTTCTCTCTCCTGCGATCCGCTGAACTGTATTGCAAGTCGCTTCTGCATCAGCGGCATCGTCCTTCTGTCGCTTCACTAGAGGGAAGAAATTAGATGGAGGTGGCGCCGAGTGTGCCAATTCCCGCACCAATAATAAGCACCCGTGTGTGCGTCCGTGGCAACCCATGCAGACCGAGCGACAGGCAAGAATGTTGCTTCGTAGCGTCCCAGGCGTGGGAGCTCTCACCGCGCACCGACTAATCCATTTTGGGAAACCTGCTGTTTCGATCGCTCAGTTCTTTCTGCCCCTTTCCCACCAGTGGTAGACTGTTTCTAGACGTCGAATTTGATCTGGTGTTCTTGCTTGTTCTGGCTTGTCGCTTTGCTCGCAAACAATTCCACATTGCGTTCAGCGGTACATCAAGTCACAAGGAAAAGCATTATGAACAACATCATGGAACAAGGAACTGTTAAGTGGTTCAACGACGCAAAAGGCTTCGGATTTCTGAGCCGCTCAAATGGTGAGGACGTATTTGTCCACCACAGCGCCATTCAGAGCAACGGTTTCCGCTCGCTTCAGGAAGGCCAGAACGTTCAGTTCAACGTCAGCAAAGGCCCAAAGGGCTGGCAGGCCGAGAACGTTCAGGTTGCCTAAGTCAGAGAGCTAAAGTGAAGGGGCAGTCCTCAGGACTGCCCCTTTTGCGTCGGCGAAATCGTCTGCACCTCGCCGTTTACCTCAGATTGCACGTCCAACCGCAAAGCAGGAGGATCAATGCAGAAGCCCGGCAAAGTAGAAGACAAATACTATCTGAAGGCCGTTCACCAGGAAATCAGTTTGTATGATCGCAAAATGGCTCACCTGAATCGGTTCGAGATATTTGCTTCCGATGCAGAGCGCGAAACGGCCCTCCGGAAGATGAATGGCAAACGCGAATTGTTGGTCAAGACGGCGCGCAGACTTGCCGGAGATGGAATTGAATTCAAGGAATCGGACCTGCCACACTCGTTCCGCACTGCTGTGATTGCGCCGGAGCTGGTCATATCTGCAATGGTGGACCACGAACAATCCATCCCAACATCCTGACCTTAGTTACTACTCGATCGCTCTAGGAAAGGCGCAGCCGAACGATGTTCTGGCTGCGCTGTTTTGTGTTCAATGCCTCTTTGCGCTCCGATGCTGAGCTGGAGCCAGGCGTCGAAGAGCCTTCGGTTGACGATGACTCCTCCGAAGTGTCGAAGCGTGGATGGATCC
>NZ_JBFRCY010000274.1:0-5428 GCF_052113305.1 Terriglobus sp. YAF25 | reverse complement strand
ATTGAGACAGACCCTGGGACCATCCGTAATCTTGATCTGCAGATTGCCACCAACTGGGCGAATCTGAATACCTCGATAAAGAATTACGAAGGCGCCATTCATCAGCAAAAGGATCGTGAGAACTTCGCCCATTTCAAGTCCCAGATTCCAGCCTATCTGAATGCGCAACAGCAATACCTGAAGGCAGGCGCGGGAAATCAGTCCTTAAGCAACCATGCGATCATTGCGGCAAATAGTAATGTTGTGTCCGCAATTCAGACGCTGATCGACTTCAACCGGACCGATGTCGATCAGGCGACGCAAAGCATTTTGAAGGCTATTGGGGCCGCGCGGGCAGGAATTCTGAGCGGCTTCCTGGCTGCAGTCCTGGTCTCCGCGTTCGTCGGCTACTTATTGTGGCAGATCATCACGCGGCCGCTCAGCACTCTCGTCGTCGGCATGGACGTCATCCGTAAGGGCGATTTCAGCCGAAAGATCAATCTGCAGCGGCAGGACGAGTTCGGGCTGCTGGGAGCGGGCTTCGACAATATGATCGACGACCTGAAGTTGCTTATCAGCCAGGTGCAGAAATCAGGTCTTCAAGTCAGCACGTCCATTACAGAGATTGCCGCGACGTCCAAGCAACAGCAGGCGACTGCGAATGAGATCGCCGCTACGACAACGGAGATCTCCGCAACCTCGAAAGAGATTTCGGCCACCTCCCGCGAACTTGGCAAGACCATGGCGGAGGTCTCAGCCGTTGCCGAGCAGACTGCGGTCCTGGCCGGAAGCGGCCAGGTCGGCCTCTCACGCATGGAAGAAACCATGAACCATGTTGTGGAGGCTGCCACCTCGATCAACTCTAAGCTCGCGGTGCTGAATGTAAAGGCAGGCAACATTAACCAGGTAGTTATCACCATCACGAAGGTGGCAGACCAGACCAATCTGCTCTCGCTTAATGCTGCTATTGAAGCGGAGAAGGCCGGAGAGTACGGCCGCGGCTTTGCCGTGGTGGCAAGCGAGATCCGGCGGCTCGCCGACCAGACAGCGGTCGCGACATACGACATTGAGTTGATGGTCAAAGAGATCCAGTCGGCGGTCTCTGCCGGCGTTATGGGCATGGACAAGTTTTCGGAAGAGGTCCGCCGCGGCATGCAGGAGATGCATCAGGTCGGTAACCAGCTGTCCCAGATCATTAAAGACGTGCAGACTCTTGTTCCGCGTTTCGAGACCGTGAATGATGGAATGCAGGCGCAGGCAATTGGCGCAGGACAGATCAGCGAAGCTCTAGGACAGTTGGGAGAGGCGGCCCAGCAGACGGTTGAGTCGCTGCGGCAGTCCAGCCTGACCATCGATGAGCTGAACATCGCGTCCAGTACGTTGCGAAGCAGTGTCTCCCGGTTCAGGTTGCAGGAATAGTCAGAGATTCCAGGTCCGTGTTGTAAGCAGAGTTTAGGGGCTGTGTGCATGCTGTTTCTTCTTCTTCAACTTGGCGATGACAGATATGCATTGAAGGCGAGCCAGATCGTTGAAGTGCTGCCTCTGTTGCAGCTTAAGAAGCTCCCTCAATCGCCTACGGGAGTTGCCGGGGTGATGGACTATCGGAACTCGCCAGTTCCGGTCCTGGACCTGAGCGAGTTGGCTACACAGCGTCCGTCATACCCCAAACTCAGCACGCGCATCATCGTGGTGAATCTTGCAGACGGTCAGGATGAAGCGCGGCTGGTGGGGCTGATTGCTGAAAACGTGACGGAGACCTTGCGACGAGATCCCGGGGACTTTGTCTTTTCCGGAATTGAGAGCAGCAGGACACCGTACCTTGGCCCTGTCGTCATCGATAAGCGTGGCATGATTCAGTGGGTGAAACCGGCTGCCCTGTTACCGGCGCCGTTATATGACGAGATCTTCAAGCAGTCCGCAGAGGCGCAATGGCAAGCATCGAGCTCATAGAGCTGCTGAAACAGAAGATAGGCCTCGATAGCTCCTCGATCGGCCCTGCTGCGATTGAGAGGGCGCTGCAGGTACGAATGTCTGCCTGTAAGTTGCAGCATGAGCAGGAGTACGTCGAACTTCTGTTTGTACGGGACAGTGAGCTGCAGGAGTTGATTGAGGCCGTGGTCGTGCCGGAGACCTGGTTCTTCCGCGATCGAGAGGCCTTTGCCGCGATGATCCGCCTGGTGCGGGAGGAATGGGCGCCTTCGCATCCAGAGGGGGTGCTCCGTGTGCTGAGTCTTCCGTGCTCCACAGGAGAAGAGCCTTATTCCATCGCGATGGAGCTTCTGGATGCCGGAGTTCCAGCGAAGCGCTTTCTGGTCGATGCGGTCGACATCAGCGAACGTGTCCTGCAGCTCGCGCAACGTGCCCTCTATGGCAGGAATTCTTTCCGCGGAAAGGATCTCCATTTTCGCGACCGCCACTTCGAGGCACAGGCAAATGAATACCGGCTTTCGAAGGTAGTTCGGCAGCAGGTCCGTTTCCAGCACGGCAATCTCTTTCATGCTGACTTTCTGCCCGGTTCCGCAATCTACGACATCATCTACTGCCGCAATCTCCTTATCTATTTCGACAGCCCCACACAG
This sequence comes from Terriglobus sp. YAF25, assembly GCF_052113305.1. Lineage (NCBI taxonomy): Bacteria > Pseudomonadati > Acidobacteriota > Terriglobia > Terriglobales > Acidobacteriaceae > Terriglobus > Terriglobus sp. YAF25. The sequence continues at coordinate 2,870 of NZ_JBFRCY010000274.1, read as the reverse complement.
AAGCGCGCCATCCAGATATTGACCCGCCTTCTTACAACCAAAGGTGTTCTGTTCCTGGGTCCTTCGGAAACTTCTCTGGCTCCGCCGGATGACTTCGTTTCGTTGCGGATCCCGATGGCCTTTGGTTTTCGCAGGGTGGTTGATCTGCCGCAGCCGCAAAAAAGCAAGCACATTTCTCCGCCGAAAAAGCCCGCTTACAGCGGCGGTCGGAGGGTCGCAGTTGCCACCAGGCCGCCTGAGTTCAGCACTTCTCGCCCACTCGTCGCTGCAGCCAAACCGCGGCCCGCTCCACAGCCTTCGTCTCTGGAAGAAGCACAGCGGCTGGCGGACAGAGGTCTGCTTCGTGACGCCATCAAGCATTGCGAAGATCATTTGCGCCGCGAGGGGCCTTCAGACCAGGCATATTACCTGTTGGGGCTGATCCAGGATGCAACCGGAAAGCGCTCCGAGGCGACGGATGCATACCGCAAAGCGCTCTACCTCAACCCGAATCACTACGAAGCTCTAGTTCACCTGGCTCTGCTGCTTGAGAGCCAGAAAGATGTATCAGGCGCTCAAGCCTTGAACGCGCGTGCCCGGCGCCTGTTACAAAGGACGGCGCAATGAACCATCAGCCAACAACTCTCGACGCCGCGCTCCCGGCCCTCAACGACTGCTGGAACAAGATAGGAGTTGCCGGAGACGCCAGCTGCCCGGAGTTGCGGCAGCATGTCCATTGCCGTAACTGTCCGACGTATGCCGCAGCCGCGATCGTCCTGCTGGATCGAGATCTTCCTTCCGGATATCTGGCGGAGTGGAGCCTTCACTACGCGCAAAAAAAACAGGACGAGGAGTCGGAGACTGAATCGGCTGTCATCTTCCGCATCGGCGTGGAGTGGCTGGCGCTGCCCACATCGATCATTCAGGAGGTTGCCGGGACAAAAGCAATCCACACGCTCCCTGGGTTTCGCAGCAATACGCTGCTGGGCCTTACACCCATTAATGGCGAGTTGATTGTTTGTGTTTCGCTGGCCCGGGTTCTCGGCCTGGAGGAGAGTCATGCGTTGGCGCAAAAGAAAGAGAAGCTCATCAGCCAACGTTTTCTGATTGCTGAAAAGGAAGGTTGGCGTGTGACCTTTCCAGTAGACGAAGTCCACGGCGTGCAGCGTTATACGGTTCATCAGCAGCAACCGGTTCCGGCGACAGTCGCACATTCCGCAGGGACTTATACGAAGTCCGTCCTGCCCTGGCGGGACAAGAGCGTCGCTCTTCTTGATGCTGGCCTGCTGTTCCACGCGCTAAACCGGAGCTTGTCGTGAGCAAAGACCGCAGCCCGCTTTCCATCTCCGACCTGTTTCGCATCGAAACAGAGAACCAGGCCAAGGTGCTGGTCCAGGGCCTGCTTGCGCTTGAAAGCAATACCGCTGCTCCGGAACCACTTGAGGCTTGCATGCGAGCCGCACACTCCATAAAAGGGGCAGCCCGCATCGTCAATCTTCCCGCGGGCGTCGAACTGGCTCATGCGATGGAAGATCTCTTTGTCGCCGCACAGGAGGGAAGGCTGTCGCTTCACCATGCGCAGATTGATCTGCTGCTTAAAGGCGCGGATTTGATGCTGTCGATCGCAAAGAACCTGGAAGGGGAGCGCAGCAGGCCGCCCGAAGAGAAGAATCCCGAGGTCTCATCTTTTTTGATGAGACTAAGGGAAGCCCTTGAAAACCCTGATGGGCATGCAACCGCAGAAGATCTTCCACCGGCCACGGAAGACATGCAGGCCGGCTTCTCTCCGGAGATGCAGACGGCTGCGAACGGCCTTGTGTCCTCGAATGGAAATATCCGTCCTGCCGCCGACTTCGATTCGACGAGTGGCGTACTTCGCATTACCGCCGGCAACTTAAACCGGTTGCTCGGCCTGGCCAGTGAATCGCTTGTGGCTTCGCGTCAGCTTAAGCCGTTTGTGGAATCGCTTCTGAAGATCAAGCGTCTGCAGGATGCTTCGCTCCGGACCATGGACAACCTGCGCGAATCTCTGGCGCAGCATGTCAACGATGAGAGATACGCGTGGGTCGATACCGACACTGCGGAGCTTCGACGACTCATGCTGGAGAGTCAGCAGATGCTGTCGCAGCGGTTGGCGGAGCTGGAGATGCTTGACCRCCGCTCCACGGGATTGACGCATCGGCTCTACGACCAGGCGCTGGCCTGTCGCATGCGCCCCTTCATGGATGGCGTCCATCGTTTCCCTCGTCTTGTGCGCGATCTCGGGCATTCCCTCGGTAAGCGAATCAGGCTGGAGATTATTGGCGCGTCCACGCAGGTAGATCGCGAGATTCTGGAGAAACTGGACGGCCCGCTGAATCACCTCCTGAACAATGCCGCTGACCATGGCATTGAACCACTGGAAGAACGTGCCGCTTTGGGTAAGCCGCCTGAGGCTGTTATTACACTCGCGGCGCATCACAGGGCAGGAACGCTGCAGCTCACGGTATCGGACGATGGCCGCGGTATTGATCTTGAGAATCTTCGTTCTACGATCGTAAAGCGCCAGTTGAGCACAGAGGGCACCGCCGGCAAGATGAGCGAAAGCGAGCTGCTGGAGTTCCTCTTTCTGCCTGGCTTCACCATGAAAGAGGCGGTCACGGAGCTCTCAGGGCGAGGCGTGGGGCTTGATGTCGTGCAAACCATGATCAAGCAGGTGCGCGGCGTCATCACCGCGTCATCGCAGCCCGGTAAGGGCATGCAGTTCCAGCTTCAGTTGCCACTCACCCTCTCGGTGATTCACACGCTTGTCGTGACCATCGACAACGAGCTATATGCTTTTCCGCTCGCGCACATTCTTGCCACGGTGAAGGTGAAAAAAGAAGAGGTCGCTTCGATCGAAGGGCGTCAGC
>NZ_JBFRCY010000273.1:0-12089 GCF_052113305.1 Terriglobus sp. YAF25 | reverse complement strand
GTTCCAGGTTGCCGGGAGCGACCCTGTATTTCTCCAGGGTCGAGATGATCATCTCCACGAGATTGTCCTGCTGAAACTGGCGCGGAGAGAGATAGACGGCGAAGCGAGGGCTGTACTCGAGGGAGGAGCGCAGGGCGTTGAGCTCGCGACAGGCAGTTTCAAGAACCCACTGGCTGAGGGGGACAATAACGCCCGTTTCCTCGGCGACGGGAATGAACTTAGCCGGAGAGATAAACTCACCCGTCGGCCTACGCCAGCGCAGAAGAGCTTCCATGCTGACGACTTCGCCTGTCTGCAGGTCGAACTCCGGCTGATAGGCCAGCAGGAACTCGTTGCGTCCGAGCGCATGGCGCAGATCGTTTTCAAGTGCCAGCCGCTCCAGCAGGGCTTTGTCGACTTCCGGATTGAAGATGCGGAAGTCTCCTCGTCCCGCGGCTTTGGCGCGGTCGAGTGCGGTGTCGACCTTGCGAAGCAGGGTTGATACATCGGCGCCGTCATCCGGATAGACGGCTACACCGATGCTGGAGGTGATATGAAGCTTGTGGCTGCCGACGGTCAGCGGCTCCGAGACGGCATGAAGGATCTTTCGGCAGATCGTGGAAAGAGCGCCTTCCTGTTCGATCTTTGGCAATACGGCGAGGAACTCATCGCTGCTGATGCGGGCCAGGGTCTCGCGTGGACCGACGACAGTACGCAGACGCTGCGCTGTCTGCCGCAGGATCAGATCGCCTACTTCATGTCCGAGCGTGTCGTTGACGCCTTTGAAACGATCCAGATCGACCAGGGCTACGGCAAACCTTCCTTCCGGGCCGCAGCGACGGATGCTGTTGCGGATACTGATCTCCAGTTGCGACCGTGTCTGYAGACCGGTCAGGGCATCGATCCCGTTGGAAGCCTTACTGCTGGCCTGCTTATCTATCAGCAGGGCGACATTGCCTACGGCGACTCCGCAGCCCACCATGGCGACAACCAGCGAAACTCCCAGCATGATGCCCGGGTGCCGTGTGCCGAAGCCGCCGGCGGGAGAGAAGGATGCCAGATGGTAGAGCGACCATATGGCGCAGGCAAGCAAGGCACCGCCGATGGTAGCCAGAAATTGGCGCCTCTGCGGAGTCAGATCGGCGCGCCTCGCGCTCAGGCGCAGCAGCCAGCATGCGAGCAGCAGGGTGGCAAGCACCAGCACAGCCCAGAACAACATGGTTACTGTCGAGGGGCTTTCAGGCATTCGGGCTCATCCCGTTTTTGGTCTCCACATCGAAACTGCATTGGCACATTTGGACCACGCGGCTTAGGCTCTGCAGGATACGGAAAGGCGACTGCCTACCAGATAGATTGCCTCCCGGAAAGATCCGATCGGGCGGGCGGTTCTCATCATATGTTATTTCGGAACAGAGAGAAGCCTGGGAACCAAATCGGCTTCCGAGGGGCGGATTACCAAACTGGTACTGGAGTGAAGGCCCCTTGCATTGCTACAATCTCGCTGTCCGCGACCTGCGGCCTCACCATCAGGCCAGTTTTCTCTGGGGGTGGCCGCTCCTGCCATGAATACGTACAACCTCTTGCTGATCAATGCGCTTACCATGCTGGTTTATGCTGCGGGGCTCTGCTCGCTGCATATCAGCTACCGGCGGGCGCGCGGCATCTGGTGGTTCATGGTGTCGTGTGTTGCCGCCGGCGCCTCCAGCGCCCTGATTGCCGGACACAACCTTTTTCCCAGGAATCTTCATCTCGGCCTCAGCATGCTGCTGTTGCCGGTGAGCCTGTGGCTGCGCCATACGGGCTTCGCCGAGTTCCTGCATGTCAAAACCCGTCATCTATGGACGAATGCTGTCCTGGTCGCGCTTTATGCCGGTTTTCTGATGAGGTTTGTCGTGCTGAGGAATGAGCCGCTCCGCGGCTTTCAGCTACTCTCAGTGATTCTGGCGATTCAGACCGCGCTGAGTGTCGAAGTGCTGCTGCGCTTCGGTATTGAAGAAAACCGCCTGCTGCGCATCATTACAAGTATCGTGATCTCCCTGGTAGCCCTCTTCCGGCTGTTCTGGCAGGTAGTTGAGATACGCTCCAATGTCCTGGGAGTCTCCGGCGAATCCATTGCTCACGCGCAGTGGCCGGTCAATATGCTCTTCAATGCAGCGACGATCTTCTGCTTCGTGGGGATCTTCGTTAGCCAGATGGGGCTGGACCTGCGTGAGATTGCCAGCACCGATGCCCTGACCGGAGCCTTGAACCGCCGTGCTCTCGAATCCCAGGCCGCGCGCGAGATGGCCCGCTGCCGCCGCTACGGCTTTCCGCTGTCAGTCGTGGTTTTGGACCTGGATCACTTCAAACTGCTGAACGATACCCACGGCCACAACGCCGGTGACGCCGCTCTGTGCCTGGTGGTGCGTGACCTGCAATCGGCGCTTCGCGGGACCGACCTGCTATGCCGCTCAGGTGGTGAAGAGTTTCTGATTCTGCTGCCGCATACGGATCACGCCACCGCGTTACACCTGGCCGAACGCCTGCGTAAGCGCATCTCGCAGATCGTTGTGCCGGTAGAAAACAAGAAGGTCGGCGTTACCGCCAGCCTGGGGGTGGCGAGCTGGAACGGAGCTGCCGAAAGCTGGACGACGATGGTGAAGCGTGCCGATGCCGCGCTCTATATGGCGAAGAATGCCGGACGGAACCGGGTCGTCACGGGAGAAGAGCATCCTTCGTCCACGGAGACGAGCGAACAGTTAGCTTAGTTCATACATCCGTTTCCGGAACCTGTCTCATCCATGGTGGGGGTACTCCTGAAAGATGAGGCGGCGAGCGGTGGAGTCGGAGAGCATCGCCTCGATCGGCTACAACGCGAGCCGGAACGAGCTAGAGATCGAGTTCCGCCAGAGCGGATCGGTGTATCGGTATTTCGGGGTGTTACCCGAGGAATACATCGAATTTATGGCAGCCGAATCGAAGGGAACCTATCTCAACCAGGTGTTTAAACCCAGAGAGCATCGGTATATCGTGGTGCGCGAGGGCCGCCAAAGGTAGGTGCGCAGCGCATTCCCTCGGGCATTTGCTCAGTGTAGCCAAAATGGCTACACTGAGGTTTCGGAGGCATTTTTATGCGACAGGTGTCTTTACGGGAATTCCGTACGCGAGGCTCAAAGGCGCTGAAAGAGATACCACAGGGCGAGACAGTTCTGCTGGCTGGGCAGGATGGTCCTGTCTATTTCCTTGTCCCGGTGCTCGATGATGTGATTGCGGAAGACCGCGAGCTTCGTAGGGCGCTGGCAAAGGCCAGCCTGCGTAAGAGTTGGAGACTCGCAGATAAATCCGGAGCTTCGAAGTTGAGCGAAGAGGAAATCAAGCAGGAGATCAAGACTGTTCGTTCTCGCCGTATTCAACGAAAGAACAAATGAGGCTGATCGTTCTCGATACGAATGTTGTAATCTCCGCTGGCATTAACACCGGTGCAGCTCCTGCACTTGTGATGGATTGGGTGCTGGAGGGGCTAGTTCAGACTGTGACTAGTCCGTGGACCGTAGCTGAATATCGAGAAGTCGCCCAGCGGGAAAAGTTTCGTCGTTATGGTTTCCCCCCATTCTGGCTGGAGTTCCTGATTGCTGAAAGCCTGCATCTGTCCGACCCGCCGGCTTGGCCTCTCCCAATGCCAGATCCAAAGGATGCTCCATTTCTTTCCCTTGCCCATATGGCAGGTGCGTGGCTTATTACTGGTAACTTGAAAGATTTTCCAGTTTCAGCCCGGCGCGGAGTTATGGTGCTTTCACCGACGGAATACCTGAATCGGTTGACCGAGGGTTAGAGAGAGAATTCCATCAAGCGGAATTTCGTAGTGCAAGTTGCAGATGATGCACACGGTGGGCCAGTTTTGCCGGCACCCAACCCACGATGCGTGGATCGTTGTGCCACCGCCGGAGTTCATCATTCATATCAAGTTGTGGTGATATATTTTTGCCGAGCTCGACATGAGATTCAGGCGATGGACAGCGGTATTCCGCCGAAATCGTGTGCGGGACGGAACAGAGCCGGCAATACAGCTCCTAAGTTGTGTAGATCGAATCCGATCGCTGGAACGACCGTGAGATTGCCGCTTCGCTTCGGGGCAAGGGCAAAAAACAAATATCTCGTTCTCTGCGGGATGCAAGCAGTTGAAGAGGAGACTCGATGGAATTCGCAAGGTCTAGGCAAATTGGCGTTCTGGCTGTTTCTTTACTCCTAGGTTCGGCGTTTTCCCTCGGTCAAACGGCCCCTGCGCAGGCAGGCAGTTCCGATTTCAACACCGCGCCGCCGAAGGATGAGGCGGTTGCGGCCGGAAAGGCTACGGCTTCCGGGCATGGGGCAGTATCCCAATCAGGCGGTCCGAACCGAACCGTGGGACTGCAGCAGGATGGTTCGATCGTCGCATCGGACAACCAGACGCTGACCCCGRCCGGCAAGATTGTTGAACTCGGCTCGCCCGTACGCGCCAAGGCGATTGCGCTCAATCCAAATCGAGCAATTCACAGCGCTGCCGTGCTGCTGATGGGGTCGCCGCAGCCGATCATCGTGTTCGACACCGTAACCGGGAAGGTTCTGCAGCGCTTCATTCCAGCGGATGCAGCAGCTCCCCCAAAAGAACTGACTGCGGGTTCTTTCACAGGCGTCACCTACTCCGCCGACGGCACGAAGCTACTTTTCAGCCAGGACAACAACTACGTCGTCATCGCGAATGTAAACCGGCAGACAGGCTTGTTGACCAACGCTCAAAGGGTCAGTCTGCCTGCGCCGCCTGCCGACGGACGTCCTTATCACAATGCGAAGTCCATCAATCCTGGCGGCATTGCCTTTTCTGAAGACAATAAACGCGCCTATGTGGCGTTGAATGTCACGAACACGCTCGGCGTAATCGACCTGACGGCGTCTCCTGCCAGGCTTATCAGTCAGATCCCTGTGGGCAATGTTCCGAACAGCGTTGTGGTTAGGGGRAACTACGCCTACGTCAGCAACGAGGGTGGCCGGCCGGCAACCAGCGCCGACTTCACGAACTACTCTGACGGCACGCCGATCGTGGTCGACCGTAAGGATGCCTTCACTCTCACCGGCACAGTCTCCGTCGTAAATCTCGCGCAGGGCAGGGAAGAGAAAACGATCTCCGTTGGTCTGCATCCAGCCGGCATGAACTTGTAGTGGCTGACGACAAGGGGCTGGGAGCGCGGGAAATCTCGAGCACCAAGGACGGAGTTCCTCACTACAACACCCATTCCGACATGGGCGTCGTGAACCTGATTCCCGAGCCGAATGCCGGCGAGTTGGCGAAACTCAGCAAGCAGGTCTTTGACAACAATCATTGGAACCTGACCACGAACATCGAAGTCGGAAAAGAGTACATCGATCCTCATGCTGTGGCGGTAGCGGTTCCCAAACACATCGGCGAGCCGTCACTCATCAAGCATGTCTTTCTTAYCATTAAAGAAAACCGCACTTACGACCAGATACTGGGTGATGTTGCCTGGGGCAACGGTGCCCCCGCGCTTGCGGTTTTCGCCTCTGCAGTGCCGAATCAGCATGCCTTCGTGAAGCGCTTCCCGCTGCTCGACAACGTCTACGCGCCAAGCCGCCAGTCCGCGGATGGCCATCCGTGGATTGGGATGTCAGGATCGTTCTACTCCAATGACATCTTGTCACCGGACTGGATTCGTTCTTATCCAGGTGGTGGGGCCGACGACCCTCTCACCTACACGCCGAAGGGTTTCTTATGGACAGCGGCGGAAGCGAAGGGACTTACCTCGAAGCTGTATGGCGAGTGGAGCAGCGACACTACCATCGCCCGTAAGGCGGACGGTTCGGCCTACACCTGGCTCGATTTCTATAACACCTCACTGTGCAAGGAAGGTAAGGCGCCGGCTGAGAGCTGCATCGTTCCGGATGACGCCGTCAAAGTAACTTCTTCGATCCCCTCGGCGGCGAAGATTATGGACCCGCACTATCCGCCGTTCAATCTCGACATTCCAGACCAGTACCGCGTCGACTACTGGATCAAGGATTTCCAGCAGCTGGACGCAGCCGGTCAGGTTCCCAATCTGACGATTCTTTGGCTTCCCGACGATCACACCGCCGGCACCTCGAAGGGCCATCCTTATCCCATCAACTACCAGGCAGACAACGATCTGGCTCTCGGCCGCATGGTAGAAGTCATCAGTCATAGCAAGGTCTGGGCTCAATCGGCCATTTTTGTCGAGGAAGACGATTCGCAAGGTGGCGCCGACCATGTTGATGGTCACCGTCAGCCGGTCTATGTCATCAGCCCGTACACCGCGGCTCCGAAGGAGCCTGGGCAGGGCAAGACGATTCACACGACCTATACCGCTGAGAATATCAACCGCACCATCGAGAACATCCTCGGCACGCAGCCTCTCACGCAGTTCGACCTGGTGGCATCGCCTATGTTTGACGCATTCCAGAACACCCCGGACCTGACGGCCTACGACGTCTGTCCTGCGGTGATTGCTCTGGACGAGGGACCCGGTTTGAAGGCCGGCAAGGATGCTTCGGAGACTCCGATACAGAAGGCCTGGTTGAAGGCCACCGCGGAGGTGATGAAGAACAAGTACGACAAAGCGGATTCAGTCGATCCGAACTTCCTCAATCACGTGACCTGGTATGCGACAACAGGATGGGATCGCCCTTATCCAGGCGAAGACAAGGTGCTGATGCCCGGACCCTTCGTCAAGGCCGCGAAAAAGTATCACGACAATGACGACTAGTGTCCTGAGTCAGAAGTTCTTGTCATAAATGTTGTCATCCCGAACGTTCGGGCCCCCAGCCAACTTGTTCGCTAGGGTGATTAGTGAAGGACCTGGTTGGAATCAAACTCCAAGTGCAACAGACACTACAAATAGATTCTTATAGATAGCCGTAGCGGCGCCGTTGGAAAGTGGGAAGATCGGCCGCAGCAAGATCTTGGGAGATCGATGCGAATTTCCGAGTGGATCCAGGCAGGCTTCGCCAGCATATTCGCTGTGGCAGCATGGGTTTACCCGCTTGCTGCCCGCCGACGATTGATCATAACGTCACTTGCCGCAGGCGCAATCTTCGTCATTGCCCTGGGGCGATTGTCCGTGTACATCCTCGCGCCGGTTCAGGTTTCAATTCTCCGTGATTGGCTGCCTGCGGTCTTGATGCTCATCCCTTATTGGCAGACTGGCCAATTCTTCCTCGGACCGAACGAGAAGATTCAGGCCTGGCTCATGCAATCGGATCGCAGGCTATGGAACCTCGCATCGCATACCGGCTGGAGGCTCGGCCGGTTTGCGCACCTCTCCATGGAGTGGGCTTACATGTTGTGCTATCCGCTACCGCTCCTGGGATTGGCGACACTCTACGCGGCTGGACTAAGCCGCGAGGCAGACTCTTTTTGGGCTTTTGTTCTCGTGCCGACGTACCTCTGCTATGCCATCACACCTTTTGTGCCCGCGATGCCGCCTCGCTTTCTCGAATCAGAACATAGGGAATCTCAGGCAACGAAAAGCAGGGTCTTCAATCTATGGATCCAGAAGCATGGAAGCATCCATGCGATTTCCTTCCCCAGTGCGCACGTCGCCACCTCCTTAGCAATATCCCTCTTCCTATTGCATGAAGTCCCAGCCGCAGGGGTCTTTTTCCTGGTCATCTCCTTCTGGATTGCCGTAGCCGCCGTCGTGGAAAGGTATCACTACGCTATGGATGTTGTGCTGGGAGCGGTTTTGACGCTGGCGATGTATCTGGCATGGCTTGCTCATTTGATTCCAAGCACTCTCATCACCGCGCCGGCCACGGCTTTCGTTACTCCACTCTGAGGTCTGTCAGTCTCCGGCGGGAGAAACAGAGAGGAGAGGATTTTTATGCCCACTGGGAGGTTGGGGGCTTCGCCCTGTGCCGCCGGCGGAAAGAACTTCTTCAGAGCCGTACGAGGATCCACCCGAACCATGTCGATCATTTCTACCCGGTGCACACAGGAAACAGTGCAATAAGGAGCGCACGGTTTCTTCGTCCAGTACTCGCGTTCCAGGTCTTCGAGAGTGTACTTCTCCAGTGGAATTGCCGGGTAACCTCGCCGTTGCGAACWGTAATGGACAAGTCCATCTTCACAGATATAGAGGTATCGGCTACCCGCGCGGCATTGCCAGTCGTTCGGCTTTCCGGCTATTAGATTCTTTTGGAATAAGTTGTCATACGAGAATGCCCAGAATGATGGTTTTCGCTCTTTTTGTATCTGCTCGTAAACGGCCCGATCCGCTTCTGGTAATGGCAGCACTTGACCGCCATGATCGTGGATCACTCCAACGGTTGTATCGAAGCCCAGTTCCAGAGCACGTCGTGTAATGATGAGCGCATCTCGGGAATCCTTGACTCCGGCCCCCACAACGGAATTTATGCTGATGGCGAACTGCCGCCGCTGAATGTAATGATCTCCGTTCCCAGGGCGTCGAGAAGATCGATGCGGCGTACCATCTCGCTTGTGGGCACCGGGCTGGAGACTTTGTCATATTCGTTGCAATAGGCGCAGGCGAGATTGCAACGTCGGATTGGGATGATATGGGCGAGGATGGGATGACGGCGTGACTTGAGTGCGCGCGCCACCATGCGTGCGTAACGAAAGCTGCGTGGCAGTGAACGCACTTTTCTAAACGCGCGCGCAAGTCCCATTTCAACCTCGCAGCCTCGAAAAGAATCCGAGAACGCGAATTCAGTCTACGCCCGTCGTGGTTCTTCTGCTGCTGTGATGCGTGGGGTCTGTTCTCCTCCACCCCTGCCCAAAAATGTGCAATTGTTTGCGCACTTTCCTATGCCTTGGTCAACATGTTTTTCGGTCCTTTGTAAAACGCCAGGCCACTGATGCCCATAGATGCGGAATCCCTCCGCCACACCTACAGAAAAAATGCTCTATTGCGAAAGCAGAAGTAAGTTCTCGGTGAATGGCTGCACGCGTGCACCGGCGATGCTGGGCGGGAACGGTTCTGTACGAGGATGGATTCCATCGCTGCTGATGGATCCGAGATTTCCGGAGCAGAAACATGAGAACGATACGGATCGCTGCATCTCTTCTGTTTTGCATCGCCGAGGTGTTTGCCATTTCGCGGACACCAGCGTTTGCCCAGGCTACACAAACGTCCGGCGACTACACTGCCGCGTTGCCTTCTGTCGAGAAGGTCAAAACACAACTCAGAGTGGCGGATCCCACCGATACCGTTGCGCGCCAGGTCGCCGTCTTCACCTACCTGCAGACCTATATCACGCGCATCGTATACGCACGACACTACGGCGGCCCTTTCACCGCCGGTGAGCAGAAACTCATGGGCGACTATGCCCAGGCCGCCTATCAGCTCTCGCAGGATTTCACCAAGAGCCATACACCTGCCGAGGTTAAGACCTTCCAGCAGCTGGAAGGTAAATACGAAGTGATGAACGCGTTGGACTGGATCAAGCAGCTTCAAGGTCAGCAGGCCGCTGACACCTATAAAGGAGCTGAGGTCTCTCTGGCGCAGAGCTACCAGCAGCATGAGGAACGTCTCCAGCAGCAGATGAAACAGGACCAGGGCGGTGGCCGCTCATCCATTGCCGGTGATCCCGTATTGGACCCTATGGGAATATTTGCACGAGCTGAGGCGAACAGAGTAAACGATCCGGAACTGCGGCGCTGTCTGGAACTTGGCAGCAGCCTGGATGCGTGCGAGGGTGTCGGCGCAATTCAGGGCATGGCAAGCATTCTGGTTCCGTTCGCAGAGAAGCCCAATCCGAATGAGCGACGGCTCCATCTCCGGTCCCGGATCTGTGCTTGTCAAAGGGCGCATCATCACCGGCTACACTAAGATCACGAAAACGGTAGTGGTGGATGGCGCACCGGCCGGTCCGCAGGGATATTACTGTAACGGTCCATGCAGCACCAGCTCTTCCGTTCCAAATTACGCTCCGAAGATTGAACGGTGCACTCTCGGCTCCATGGCCTTTACGGCGACGAAGCCGGTCGCCGTGCCAAAGACAGGCATCGGCTTTGTCGACGCAATGACCACGAGTACGCCGGCTGTGACCGGCTTCCGGATGGTGGGTCGTTACCTCGACAATTCCGGATTGACGCTCGAGTTCGAGAACGATGCCGTCATCCTCGACTGCGGCAAAGCTCATGCAAAATCGCCCTACGTCGTAGAGAATGAGCCGGCCGGCTTTGTTGTCCGTGTGCAGAACGGTGGCGGAGCTTTCCCTCTTAGCGTTGCGCCTGACAACACGCTCCGCGGTTCCGGAGCAACGAGCGTGAATGGCAAACTCGTCGCTTCCATCCGCGGCGACATCGTCAACTTCACCCCGCACTCTGAGAACTGCAATGTCGACACATTCTCTGCCCGAAGCAAACGGAACACGATGCCCGCCTCAAGCGGTCCGATTCCGGCCGCGCCGCCGGACAATTCGTCGATGGCTGCCTCTGCAGTAACGCCAGTAGCACACCCCGCCTCAGGCGCGGCCTCCGTGGCCGCCGCCGACCGAGCCGCCGATCGGGTTACAGACCAGCGCGTTGCGTTTCGTGTCCTGCTCGGGTCCTCCTTTTCAGGAACCAACCCGCTTGCAGGCCAAACAGTATTCGTGATGCGCAAGCCTATCGGCAGCGTACTCCGCGAGCTCGGAGTTTCAGTGCCCGCCAATGCCGGTCCCGGCGAGGCTATGAAGTCACTTCAAACGTTGTGCCATTCGCCGCAAGGATGCACTTCGGCCGTTCAGGGCATGAGCCGCTACTACGTTACTGCCACAAAACTGGATGCGTCAGGCAGGGCCACACTCTCCGCACACACTGAGGCGGGCACTTACTTCTTCTTCGCAATCGTCCCCAACTCGGGTGGTTCGCTTGTGTGGGACATCGCCGCGAACCTTGCCGCGGGCGATAACCAGGTCATGTTTAGTACAGAGAATGCGCAGGAGATCCACTGAAGGAGACGGATGAGACGTACGAAATCCAGCAAGCTTGACGGCAGAGCAGACCGCGGAACCCAATCGACAGTGACGGAACTTGAGCCGAAAATTCGTCACTGGCGAACTTCAGTCATTTGAGATCAATCCGGATCTCGGATCGAGGTGAGGTGCGTCCCCATAACGGTCAGGAGCCGATATTGACGACCGCCATGATGCGGTTTGACACTATCCTCAAAGCTTCGATTCTCACAAAACTGGGAGGGCTTTCCTGTCCTTGGTGATGAATCCAGCGAGGAGGGCCAATGGAATCAACGATGCAATCCACCAGTCCGACGCTAGACGCAACGGAGAGAACGGTAGGGTCGCTTTCATCTTCCTACGCAGCGATGCCTCATGTGTCGAGGCTCATTCTTGACGGGACGCCGTTGCCCGAAGTTCTCGCGGCAGTAGCCCAATTGGCAGAGGCTAGCAGAGTTGGCGCACAGTGCTCGATTTGGCTCTTGGAAAGTGGTGGAAGGCATCTCTATTGCGCTGCAGCTCCAAGCTGCTCCGGTTTTACGGAGTATCTGAAGCGGTTCAGTGCCGGCCAGGCAGGCGGCCCTCTGGGTGCAGCGGTTGAACAGCAGAAGCCAATCTACGTGACCGACAGCCGCAGTGTGCCGCAATGGCAACAACATCTGGACTCAATGGCGCCTCTTGAGGCCCGTGCACTGTGGGCACTGCCATTTTTTGCCCAAGGCGGTCAATGCCGTGGAGTCATCGCGATACATCATCGCGAACAACGCAGTCCAGAGCCCTCCGACTTGGAGATCATCGAGAACCTCAGCAGCATAGCTTGCATAGCCGTGGAACATCACCTGAGCGATATGAAGTTACGTGTCGAGCGTGATCGATTACGCCTTCTGCTTGAAATCACTAACAGCATGGCTTCGAAGCYGGATTTGCGCCAGTTGGTCGAGACCTTGTCCACGGATCTTCTCAGGGTGATGCGCTGCGATTTCTGCGCACTGCTTCTGCCCARCCCGGATCGAACCGCCTTTCGACTGACAACCTTATATAACCCGGAACGCCGAGGCATTCTCTGCGACGGCATGATGATCCCAAACTCCGGTTCGATATGTGGTAGACCCTTCCGTACCGGAAAAGCCGAGTATCTTGAAAACTTCCTGGACCTTGAGAAGGAA
>NZ_JBFRCY010000272.1:0-5451 GCF_052113305.1 Terriglobus sp. YAF25 | reverse complement strand
GTTCGTTGGGGACCCCGGGACATGGGGCATCCACGGCATCGGCTCCTCTTATGGTTGCGGCGACGCAATAAACGCAGGAGTCTGCGCATCGCTGCCGAACCTCCACGCCGAGAGATACGCCAGCTTTAGAATCTTCTCCATCTTGGGATAGTCGATCTTCTCCACCGTATCGGAGGTGTGGTGATAGTCCGGATGGAAGCCGGTGAACCACCAGAACGCCGGAATGTTATGCAGCACGAATGGAAACTGGTCGGAGCGGAAGAAGACGTTCAACGCCGACTCACGATCGAAGCGGTCATCCAACACCAGGCCGACCTGCTTGTTCTCTTCCACCACCACGCGGTTGTACTCCGGTGAGTAGAGCGCGCCGATCAGGTTCAGGCGGTTCGACGTATCCRCAGGAATCTCGATAAGACCATCGGTCTGCGGGCTCGGCTTCTCGTCCCGCCCGATCATGTCGAAGTTAATCTGCGCCCGCGTCGTCGCCAACGGACGCACCGGATGTGCCGCCATCCAGTACGCTCCCAACAGACCTCGCTCCTCAGCGGCAAACACCACAAACAGAATCGACCGCTTCGGCCGCGACGGGTTCGCTGCAAACGCGCGCGCCAGCTCCACCACACCGACCGTACCGGAGCCGTTATCGTCCGCTCCATGCCAGACCTGCATGCACTCTGGGCTCGCCGGAGTCGACTTTCCCTGTTCGTCGACATCGCCCTTACCCGCGGCGCACGGCGTTGCTCCATCGTGATCGTGATGTGCCGTAATCAAAATGGTCTCGACAGCCAGCTTTGGATCTGATCCTTCCAGCAGACCGGCAACATTCTCCGTCGTTCCGACATGTTCCCTGGTATTGCGCAGATGGAGCGTGAGCTGTGTGTCCGGCAATGCCCGGCTCTGCGGCTTCAGATCGTGATCGATGGCCGTCTGCAACTCACTTCCCGTTGCTCCCGCTGTCACCAGCAACTGTTGCAGCACCTCATCGCGAATCAGTATTGACGGGATATCGATCTCATCCTTCTCGATCGCTTGCAGCGGAAGCGGTTGGGTGCGAGTTACGCTGCCGCCGATACGGGCAGAGCGTTCCGCATTGGTGAGATGTTTGCGATTTGGCTCGGCGACGACCAAGAGCGCCACGGCTCCGTGAGCCTGAGCATTCTTCAACTTGACGCGCGTCGTCGCATATCGCGTGTTGCCGGTGCCATTGAAGACCGAATGAGGATCATCCTCCTGCGGCTCATGATCGAAGACCAGAGCGATCTTTCCCCGCACATCGATGCCCTTGTAGTCGTCATATCCGAGCTCCGGTGCCGTGATACCGAAGCCCGCAAAGACTACTGGAGCAGTGATATCCACCGCGCGCTTGAACGCCCCCGTCGCCTCGGGCGCATGAAAGGCAATCTCTTTGCCTGCGCGTGTGAGCGTAACCGAACTCGCTGCGCGGTCCGGAGCATACTCGACCAACTGGAATGGCTGGAAGTAACCGCGCGTTCCCGGTTCTTTCGTGATCGGCTTCAAACCAGCGGCAGCGAACTGCTTCGCTATCCACTCGGCAGCCTGATCGTCCCCCGGCTGCAGACTCAACCGCCCTTGCAGGGCATCGCTTGCGATATACGCCAGGTCTTTGCGCACATCGCTCTGCGTGATGCGATCGAACCCCTTGCGTTCCGCGGCGGGAATACCGTTCTGCGCGTAGACGAAGGACGGCAGCAGTAAGACTGCGGGCAGCAGCGCTCTCTTCATGGCGTTATCCTAGGCGGTCTCGACTATTTGGGGTAGTCCAAATCTGGAGTTCGAAGACGTTTGTTTGTCATTTCGTAGCGACCAGCGGGAGCGGAGAAATCTGCTTCTCTAACGTAGAGCCCTCAGCGGCTAAAGCCGCGTCTTTTGCCAGATATTACGGCACGGCTGAAGCCGTGCCCTTAAGCAAAACAAAAGCTCATCCTCATCCCTTGGATCTTGCGATGGACGGAGCACCCGCCGATCTCCAAACAAGTGTTCCGTAACTCACCCCATCGACGTTGCTTCTTGATTCGCGCAACGCGCGAATGCCTTGCTTAAGGGCATGGCTTCAGCCATGCCACACCCCGCCGCGATAAGACGCGGCTTTAGCCGCTGAGGTACCTGATCGACCTTGGCTCAGCGAAGAATAAGCTCAAGTCACTTCACTACGAAACGACTTAAGCAAATCACACTTCAAAGGTTATGCGCGCAGCTTGTCCTGCAACTCCGCGAACGCCACCTTCACCTGTTCACCGGTCGCGAAGGTCTTCACCGTCGCTGTTCCGCTGGCCACCTCATCCTCACCAAGAATCAGGATCGTCCGAGCAACGCGGTCCGCTGCCTCAAAGCTCTTCTTCAGACGGAAGCTTCCATCGCCGACTTCAACCGACAGCCCAGCACGACGCAGATCGCGCGCCAGCTTCAGCGCAGCCGCATTCTGCCCTTCGCCCATCGGGGCGATGTACGTGTCCATCTTCTTTTCCGGAGCCGCATTGCCGGCAGCAGCTTCTGCCTCTGCCTGCGCCTGCAGCGTCAGCACCAGACGGTCTTCGCCGATGGCAAAGCCAATCCCCGGAGCCTTCGGGCCGCCGATGATCTCGCTCAAACCGTCGTAACGTCCGCCTCCCAACAGCGCATTCTGCGTTCCCAGACCAGTCTCGGTCACGAACTCGAAGGTSGTRCGSGTGTAGTAGTCCAGGCCGCGCACCAGTCGCGGATTCACGGTGTACGGAACGCCGCAGGCATCCAGCGCCGCCAGCACCTGCGCGAAGTGCGACTTCGAGCTCTCGTCCAGATAATCCGCGATCTTCGGCAGGCCGTTGATCAGCTCCTGATCCGCCTCTTCCTTTGAGTCCAGGACACGCAGCGGATTGGTCTCCGCGCGGCGCTGATTATCCGGCGACATCTTGTCCTTGATCGGCTCCAGCGCGTCTCGGAGCGCGGCCAGATAGCGTGGACGATCGGTGGAGCTGCCCACCGAGTTGATCATCAACTTCCAGTCCTTCACGCCCAGCTCATCGAGGAAGGTGGCCAGCATCTCCAGGATCTCGGCATCGCGCAACGGTGACTCCGACCCCGAGCTCGACGGCCCAATGACCTCCGCACCGATCTGGAAGAACTGGCGATAGCGACCCTTCTGCGGACGCTCGCGGCGGAACTGCGGACCGATGTAGTACAGCTTCTGCAACTGCCCGGTCTCGCCCAACTTGTGCTCGATATAGGCGCGAACAACACCAGCGGTATTCTCCGGACGCAGCGTCAGCGACTGCGACTTCTCGCTCGCAGCACGCGCGCGATCTTCCCAGGTGAACATCTCCTTGGAGACGATGTCGGTCTCTTCCCCCACGCCGCGGGCAAAGAGCTCTGTCGCTTCGAAGATTGGTGTACGGATCTCGCCGAAGCCGTAACGTGCGAAGACAGAGCGTGCGACCGAATCAATATGGTTCCAGAGTGCGGTATCAGGCGGCAGCAGATCGCGCGTGCCGCGGGGTGCTTTAAGCGTTGCCATCAAGGGTTAAGTTTACCGGAAGGGCTTACCCCGCCACAGATTGGGGCACCGGTTTGGTGGCTACTCAAATCTCTCGATCCCGCTATCATGACAATCGATGGCAGCCCCAACCCTCTCGCTCTCCGGCAAAGTCGCTCTCATCACCGGCGGCTCGCGTGGCATCGGCGCGGCCACCGTCCGTATGTTTCGTCAGGCCGGAGCACAGGTCGTCTTCAACTACCGTGCCGCCGCCACCCGCGCCACCCAACTGGTCGAAGAGTGCGGCGCTGACGATACCTGCCCCGTCCAGCAGGAGCTCGGCACCGTCGAGGACGGCCGTGCACTGGTCGAGGCCGCCGTCCGTGCCTTCGGGCGCCTCGACATCCTGGTCGCCAACCACGGCATCTGGCCGCCGCACGACCAACCCATCGCCTCCATGGCCGACGAACAGTGGCGTACCACCATCGGCGTCAATCTCGACTCCATCTTCGGCCTGGTCTCCGCCGCTGCGGCGCAGATGCAGATCCAGCAGCCCGACTCCAACGGAACCCGCGGACATATCGTTCTGGTTGCTTCCACGGCCGCACAGCGAGGCGAAGCGTTTCACGCCGACTATGCCGCCAGCAAAGGCGCGCTGCTCTCGCTGACCAAGAGCCTTTCGTCGGAGCTGGCGCCTCAGGGCATTCTGGCCAACTGCGTCGCACCCGGCTGGGTGCGGACCGAGATGAGCGCTGAAGCCCTGAACGGCCCTTCCGCGTCCAAGTATTTGGCGACCATTCCCCTGGGCCGTGCCGCACGGCCGGAGGAGATCGCCGGTCCGATCCTGTTTCTCTGCACGCCGCTGGCCGGCTTCGTCTCCGGCGAGATCTTCAACGTCAACGGCGGCGCGGTACTTATCGGTTAACCTTTCCTTGGAGTCTGAATGCGCCTGAAGACCAGGTTTGCCACTGCCTTACTCGTCGCCACCCTCGCCGGTCCGTGCGCCTCCATCATGAAGGCGCAGGCCGCACCCGCCACCGATGCCTCCGGCGAGCAGAAGGCCCGTGATCTGCTCGACAAGATGGTGATCGCGCTCGGCGGCGACGGCTGGTTGAACCGCCGCGACTGGCTGCTGGAAGGCCAGGTCGGCTACTTTTTCCGCGGAGCGCCCACCGGCGACGTCTCCGTCTTCTGGGATTTCCATCGGCAGACCAACGGTCCGGAAACCGAGGTCGAGCGCATCGAGTACACCAAAAAACGCGACATCGTGCAGATGTTCACCGCCAACTCCGCAGACGAGGTCACCTTCCGCGGCAAGGTCGCTCTTCCTGAAGATATCTCGCAGGATTACTTCCGCCGCCGGAAGCATTCTATTGAAGTCGTACTCCATGACTGGCTCAAGCTGCCCGGCACCATGGTCGTCTTCGAAGGCACCACCATGGTGCAGCGCCGCGTCGCCGACAAAGTGACGGTCATCTCGCCGACAAACGACGCCATCACCATCGAGCTCGACGCCAACAGTCACCTTCCCCTCGCCCGTACCTTCCAGTACCGCAACGAAAAGTACAAAGACTTCGATATCGACCGGGAAGAGTACGACGGCTACCACAGCGTACAGGGCATCCAAACGGCCTACACCATCACCCGCTTCCGCAACGGAGACATGGTGAACCAGAAGTTCTATACCGACGTGAAGTACAACCAGAACCTCTCCCCGGAGCTCTTCGACATCCAGGCCACTATCGCCGCCAAGCAGAAAGTTGGAAAGAAATAGCCCAGGACCGAGCCCTTCGCGGCGGGCCTGAAAACGAAATTCGGTAGAATCGGGGATGTTATGGAGACCGTAGCCACCCCGGAAGCGCAGGCCGTCGCCACGGCGAAGCGCACTATGGACATCAACGAAGTGATGTCCTTCCTGCCGCATCGCTATCCCTTCCTGCTGATCGATCGCGTCCTCGACCTTCAGATACGCGAACGCATCC
>NZ_JBFRCY010000271.1:0-7219 GCF_052113305.1 Terriglobus sp. YAF25 | reverse complement strand
GTTCAACAATCAGGCTGGAGTTCGACGCCCAAACTATATCCGTAATCAGTTTGGCGGCAACATCGGCGGCCCCATCCTAAAGGATCGCCTCTTCTTCTTTTTCAACTATTCCGGTTCGCGTATTGTTCAGTCCGGAACCCAGAATCGCATCGTTCCGCTGGACTCTTATCGCGCCGGGAACGTCTCCTATATCAAGGCAAGCAGCGGCGGCACGGCCTGCGCCTCAACCAGCCGCCAGAACACCACCCCGCAGTGCATCGGGGTCGCCAACGCTAAGTCGCTGGATCCCCAGGGCCAGGGCTTCAATTCCAACATGCTCGCCGTCATTGCCAATCGCTATCCGCGTGCCAACCTGCTGACGCAGGGTGACGGTGTAAATACAGGCGTCTACCGCTTTACCTTCCCTCAACCGGATAACCACAACATCTATGTCGGCAAGATCGACTTCAATCTGACACAATCGCAGCGTATCTGGGCACGCGCCACCGTGACCCGCGAAGACCGCGTATACGCTGCACCGCAGTACCCGACAGACCCGCTGACCTTCCCCTTCCAGGACCGTTCCTACGGCTACGTTATCGGCCACAACTGGATCATCGGCAGCAACAAGGTCAACTCGTTCGAGTACGGCGATAACATCACCGTCTATAACTTCCCAACCAACTTCAACCCGACCGGAATCAACACCTTCACATTTGGAGGAGGCACGACCACCTTCCTCAATGGAGCATACGCATCGCCCAGCTCCCAGCGACGCCGCATTCCGATTCCTGTCGTTCGCGATGACTTCAACTGGACCATCGGAAGGCACAGCCTCTCCTTTGGTGGAACCTTCAAGTTCATCAAAACCAACAGCCTGCTGGTAGGCGACTTCAACACCTATACGCTTGGCCTTGGCGGCAACACACTAACGCTCAACTCGAGCCTGCGCCCTTCAGATATCCGCGGAGGCACAACCGCCGCCACCACGTATGACAGCGCGTTTGCACTGTCTCTTGGACGTGTCGGCGCCATCAGCAGCAACTATAACTACACTGCTAGTGGTAATGTCACTCCTCAAGGCAACGGTGCCGTCCGCCGTTACCGCTACTACCAGACCGAGCTCTATTTCGGCGACATCTGGAAGGTCACGCCGCACCTGACGCTTGATTACGGTGTTCGTTACCAGCTCTACTCGGTTCCGTTCGAGGCGAATGGTTTCCAGTCAGTGCAGAACACCAACTTCGACAGCTACTTCGGCGCACGCGTGGCACAGAGCCGCAGCGGCGTCTTTGGCGACGGGGCAGTCCCGTTCATTACCTATCAGCTTGGCGGCAAAGCGAATAATGGGCCGGCGCTCTACTCGCCCAACTATAAGGACTTCGCTCCTCGTTTTGCCTTCGCCTACAACCCCGGCTTCGACCCAAAAACGGTCTTCAACGGCTCCATCGGGATCGTCTTTGATCGTACCGTCATCAACGCGGTGAACTTCGTCCAGGACCAGAGCTCATATCTCTTCCAGAACACTGCCAACCGTCAGTATGGAAGCTCGAATGCGAACTCGGCGTTGCTCAATGATCCTCGCATCGGTAGCAACCTCTCCGTCCCAGCGGCCCCCACTGCACCCGCCCTCTCAAAGCCCTACACTCCCTATGTGACCGGCGGTGTCGGAAGCGGTTTGGCGGACAACCAATTCAACACCATCATCGATCCGAAGCTGAAAGATCCGTACTCGATCATGTACAACTTCGGTATCCAGCATGAGTTCCCCGCGAACTTCGTCATGCGGTTGAACTACGTAGGCCGTCAAGGACGTCGCCTGCTTGCTCAGGCAGATGCCTCGCAAGTTATCGATTTTCCAGATAGCCGTTCTGGACAAACGCTCAATCAGGCGTTCTCCAACATGGTGATCCAGAGCCGCGCGAGCGGCACCGTCACCAATCAGCCGTGGTTTGAAAACCAGTCTTCATGCAGAACACAGTGCCTTTACAGCGCCTTGGGATCTCTGGTGCTGGCGGGCGACTTCGCCGACTTCATGCAGGCCCTGGCCGCCAACGGCCTTGTCGCTCCTAACGTTGGTATGCCAACGCAGTTCGCCGGCAATACTTTCATGACCAACAAGGGCTTCTCCAGCTACAACGGCTTCCTGGCCACTCTTTCGAAGGGCAATGCTAAGACCGTTCGTTTTGACCTCAATTACACATGGTCTCACTCGATCGATAACACCTCGGCCGTGGCGAACTTTATCGCTTCCAGTCAGGGTTATGGCTTCATCTGCGACGCAACCCAACCCCGCGCATGCCGTGCCAACTCCGATTTCGACATCACGCATGTGATCACGTCGAACTTCATCTTCGATCTACCTTTCGGCCGTGGACGTGCCTTCGGTGCGAACACTCCGATCTGGCTTGACGAGCTCATCGGTGGATGGACGCTTTCGGGAATTCCTGGGTGGCGCTCTGGCCAGGCCCTCAACACCAACACGAACGCCTTTGTGGCCGGCTACGCCAATAACTCCCCGGCGATCTTCAATGGAGATAGGGCCGCAATTCGCCCTCGCTTACACAAGGCCAGCAACGGTTCAGTCACCCTCTTCGACGACCCCGTCAAGGCACAGAACTCTTTCGTCGGCCMAATCGGCCTGAGGATTGGCGATCGTAATGTTCTACGTATGCCGCATGTCTGGGGCTTCGATGCCGGCCTTGCCAAAACGTTCAAGATTGTTCCGGACAAGGTCAGCATGAAGTTCCGGGCCGATGCCTTCAACGTCTTCAATCACCCCAACTTCTCTGCTCCGACAGCAGCCAACCAGAACATCTTCGCCTCCACGTTTGGTACGCTCACCTCAATGCAGGCTTGGAATCAAACCTCCTACCGCGTTGCACAGTTCGCTTTGCGGCTGGAGTTCTAACGTGAGCAACACAACAACAAAAAGCCCGGGCAATCGCCCGGGCTTTCTTATTCCATGCAGACTAAATCTTGTCGCCCGGCGTGCGGTTCCACGTCTGCAGCACCTGCTGGTCGTGCTCATAGCCAAGAATCGACAGCGATGCCGGGACCAGTGAAAGCAGGCGTGCACCACGCGGCGGCAGTCCCAGCCATGTAGCCGCCAGGATGCGCAGAATATGACCGTGAGCCACCAGCAAAATGTCACCCTCAGGTGCGGCCGCAAGCGCGGTGTCAATCACTCGCTGGGCACGGACAGCGACTTCTTCGATCGTCTCGCCATTCGGAATCTCGGAGTCGAAGATATTCCAGTGCGGATCGTTGCGCTGTTCACGAATCTGCGGCGTCGTCAGCCCTTCGAAGATGCCGTAATTCCACTCGCACAGATCAGGATTCACCACCGCGTATGGCCCATAGCCAAGCAGCGTGCAGGTCTCTCGCGCGCGCTGCATAGGGCTGGTCTGCACCAGGGCGAAGTGCCGCTGGTTCAGTAGAGTTCCAACAGTACGGGCCTTCTCCCGGCCATTCTCCGTGAGAGGAATATCGGTAACGCCAGTGTGCTGGCCGGAAAGCGACCACTCAGTTTCACCATGGCGGACGAGAAAGAGACTAGGCTTGGAACTCATGAAGTCAGTGTAGAAGAGAGACGTTAGCAGGTTACGAAAAGGAGGACTGAAAGTCAGCCCCATCGCGAAATGTACCTCTGCGGCTGAAGCCGCATTTAGTCCGGCGACAGTGCGGCATGGCTGAAGCCATGCCCTTAAGCAAAACAAAAGCGCGCATCCTCTGCGTTTCAGCCTTGCCACTTGTTCGCGCAGAGCGCGAATGCCTTGCTTAAGGGCACAGCTTTAGCTGTGCCGTATTAGAGCATTTCTCCTGTTGCTGGGTATCCCGGGAGAGGCGTGCAGGGGCGTTTTCATTGCGGAAAACGCCCATAGATGCAGACACCCTGCACTACACCTACAGGAGAAATGCTCTAGCTCTGGATGAGACGCGGCTTCAGCCGCTGAGGTACAACGTTTTCTCCTACTTCACCGGACGTGCATTGCCCCATTCTTCGCGATGAAACCGCGAAGAATGGGCAACGAGACTTCGTCTAAACAAACGTGACCAGCTTCGCCGAAGCTGCCGGCACGGTCACCGGAATCGGCCCAGGCGTCTCGCGGATCATCATCGTGTGCATCTCACTGCCCAACTTCGCCTCATGCGCCTCAAGCGATGATGCGGTCAGCGTGCGGATATCCGTAATCCCTTTCGCCGTCACATTCACCGTAATGGATTGCGTCGCATCCTTATTGATCACCGCCACAGCAAGCTTGCCGCTCGGCAGCTTCGCCGCATAGATGCTGACATCCACGTTACCCGGCTCTGCCTTCACCGGCAGCAACGTAGCCCCCGCCAGCAGACCAGCAAAGCGCATACCGAAGTTCACCGGCTCTGCGGTGTAACGGCCATTCGGCTCTTCATTGATCGGCGTATAGAACGGCCGCGGATGCGGCACGGTGCGGTCAGGCATAAGCTCTTCGCCGGGCAGCGTTCCGCCAAGCGAGTCAGCCACTTCCTTACCTCCGCCGCCATGCAGATTCACACCCGAGTAGCCATAGCTCGCCAATGTCAGCAAATAATCTGCTGCCCACAACGAAGCCGCAAAGACATCCGAGAAGCCCGGCTTGCCGCCGCGATAGCACGTATTGCCCTCGGTCATACGATAGGGAAGCTTCAACGCCTCACCCGCCTCGCGCGCCAGCTTCGCCTTCGAGACTGCCGCCGGATCCGTCATCAGCAGGCGCTCGATCGTAGCCTTCGGATTCGACGGCGGACCGGTGAAATAGTAGTGGTGCGACAGCGAGACCAGCTGCGGCTTGTTCTCCACCGCAGGCCAAAGAGCCGCAATCTTCGGCAGCCAGGTCACATCGGCGGCGACATCCGGAATGCCGAACTTCGCACTCGGCGCCTTGGCGCGAATAGCGTTGGCATGCGTCAGCCAATCCTTCAGATAGGCCTCCACACCCCACGTCTTCGAGTCGCGCAGATGGCGTCCGAAGATATCGACCTCATTGCCGACCTGCAGATACTCCAGGCGATCGCCGAGTGTCTTAATGACGAAGGCTGCCTCATCGGCGTTGTCCTCAGGACGCGCTGTGCCCAGGTTCAGACCATAAATACAGGTCCATCCCGTGGCCTTCAGGAACGCCGCAAGATTCCGCACACGCTCGGACGAGATGATGTAACTCAGGTTGGCATTCGGCTCGCCAACCACCGTCTCCGTGTGCGGCCTCTCCGGAGGCTTCGTTCCCGGCTTTGCCTGCCACCAGGAAGATAACGATGTGGCAGCAAGCGTAGCTGCAGAGGTGCGAAGAAATCGACGGCGGTCCATGACTTTCTCAGCATATGCGTCGGCAGACGGCATTGTCAGCCCGCGGTCGCTTTGAACGGTCCGACAAGATTGGTATTTACAAATACAGCGCTGTGACGTGGAAGAAGAAAGGTCGGTGGAATTCCATTGGACGTCGTGTAATGCTCAGCGAGCCCGGGCTCCCACGGCTTTTTGCGCTGAGTTGCGGTTGCCGATAAGGAAGCACCAGTCAGGCGAAAAACATATACGCCGCTGCATCCCTTGATGCGAAGACTCAGGTCCCGGTCACTCTTGTTAATCAGCACAACCCGCACCGAATTCCACGACCCAAATGCGGCATACGCCGAACACTCCGGCAGGTCGATATCGAAGTGGCACTCGCACAACGTGCAGTTGGTCAATGTAGCGGCCAACAGCATGCCATCGAAGACCGGCTGCGCTGCATATGTCCCATTGTTCTCGGCAATCGGCGTGTAGAACGGCCGCGGGTGAGGCTCGTTCTCTGAAACAAGCTCCTCTCCCGGAAGTTTGCCGCCGAGCGCGACGGCAATCGCTGAGCTGTTGCCACCGTGAATATTTGCTCCGCTATATCCCAGCAACGCTAGCTTCAACAGATAGTCCGCCACCCACAACGCCGAGGCGAAGGTGTCAGAAAGGCCGGGCTTGCCGCCGTCGTAACAACTGTTTCCCTCGGTCATGCGATAGCGAGTTTTTAACGACATCGCGGCATCATGCACTGCCTCCGCTGTCGTCTCGATTCTCAGATCCGGACTAAGCATCTGTGGGATGGTTGCGTTCGGATTAGAAGGCGGGCCGACAAAGTAGTAGTGATGCGTAAGAGCGGCAATCTTCGGGAGGTCTTTCTCCGCAGAGAGCAACTCCGCAATCCGGTGAAACCACTCTGGGTTCCACGCAATATCCGGGAGCCCGAACCGTGCCGCCGGCACACGCCGATGGATCGCCCGCGCCTGCTGTATCCACTCCTCGACAAACGCCTCCACCGTCCATGCATTCCCGTCACGCAAGTGACGGCCGTACAGATCCACTTCATTGCCAAGCTGGAAGAAATCCAGATGCTTCCCGAGCTTGAACGCCACATACTCCGCCTCTGCCACGTTCTCCTCTACGGTCCCCGTCCCCAGATTCAAACCGTAGATACAGCTCCATCGTGTCGCGTCCAGAAATCCGGCCAAAGACTGAATGGCCTGTGGTGTTACGGCATACTGAAGCTCCGGGACAGGCTCACTCGTGGCGGAACGCGGTGTTATCGGACGCGCCGGCTGCGCTGTCTCCGCTGTCGCCTTCCACCATGAGAACTCGCTCGTCCGGCCTCCCAGACGGAGACTTGCTGGCGCGAGCGTCTTAAACAGCCCCACCAGTCCCTTGTTGTTTGGAGAAAAGAACGCGGGATCGGCAAGCTGCATTTTTTCGTACGACAGCCCGAGAAAATCGGCGGGAACCGTCGGCCCCACCTTCTCCGGCGCAACAATCAGCATTGCCGATGTCGGCGCAGCCGCAAACGCAATGCGGTGCGCAGAGGCAGTAGAGTATTTTTCCTGTAGGTGTAAAGTAGAGCTCCCGAATCGATGGGCGTTTTCCGCAATGAAAACGCCGCTGCACTCCTCTGCCGGGACACCCAGCAACAGGGAAAATGCTCTAGACACAACAGCAGCAGAGCTCACAAGGAAGCGGCGGCGGTCCATGGATGAGCACAGCATAGCTGTCCCCACGCCATTACGCGACGAATTTCTACCGGCTAGACGTGATGCTTCCGCGGCAGGTGGCCACCAATATACGCTGCCGGCGTCATCACCAGGATGGCGATAATCGGAGCCCAGAAGGTAGAGAACTGGCGCCAGGTCTGCCAGATATTCCAGGCGGAAAGAATGAAGATGATCGCCGAAGCTGCCGATCCAGCTGAGGTGTTGGCCGCGATCA
>NZ_JBFRCY010000270.1:0-5461 GCF_052113305.1 Terriglobus sp. YAF25 | reverse complement strand
GCTGACTCCATTCCGGGGCCGGTATCGGCAACGGTGATGCGAACACGGTCTGTGCCGTCGGCGGAGGTGGAGACGCGGCGGAGCTGCAGCCGTAACTTCCCAGGCGTGCCGGCCATGGCATCAAGCGCGTTACTTAGCAGGTTGACCAGCACCTGGCGTATGTCTGAGGCGTGAATCAGAATGGCAGGCACGTTTGCGAAGTCTCGTTCTACCGTGATCTGCTGCTCGTTGAGCCGGCGGGCGAAGAGTGCCAGCGCAGACTCCAGCAGTTGTGATAGCGCGATGCGGGTCTGACGGTTGCTCTGACGATGGAACTGAAGGGTTTGTGTCGCAATCTGGGAGACGCGTTGAAGTTCATGCTGGGCATCTCTGAGGTATGACTGCGTCTCTTCATTGACTTCGCTGGAGGTTTCGGCCAGATAGATGAAGTTTGTTACGGCTTCAAGCGGATTGTTGATCTCATGGGCGATCATCGAGGCCAATTTGCCGACTGCTGCCAGCTTCTCGCTTCGGCGCAGGCTCTCTTCTGCTCTTCGCCGATCCGTAATGTCATCCACGGTTCCAATCGTCCCCATCGGCAGACCCGCTTCGTTGAAGAAGACGGTGGATCGGCCGAAGATCCATCGGGTCTCTCCATCGGGCAGCAGCAATCTGTATTCGATCTCGAAGGAAAATCCGCGGCTGCTTGCATCAGACCAGCCTTCGACAAGACGGGTGACGTCGTCTGGGTGGATGCGAGCGGTCCAGCCTCGTCCAAGGATCTCCGATTCATTCATGTGCCAGATCTCCTGGAGACGAGGGTTGGTATAGGAGACGTTCGCCTGCAGGTCGGCCTGAAAGATGCCTACCGGACTGGATGCGCTGAGACTGCGGAAGCGTGCTTCGCTGGCCCGAAGCGCTCGCTCTGCAGCCTTGCGATCGGTGATGTCGGAAGCTACGCCCACGATCTCTTTGACGGTTCCATCTTCGTGAAGATAAACACGTCCATGGCTCAGGACCCAACGTACTCCACCGTCGGGACGCACAAGGCGGTAT
Source organism: Terriglobus sp. YAF25 (assembly GCF_052113305.1). NCBI lineage: Bacteria > Pseudomonadati > Acidobacteriota > Terriglobia > Terriglobales > Acidobacteriaceae > Terriglobus > Terriglobus sp. YAF25. The sequence continues at coordinate 4,426 of NZ_JBFRCY010000270.1, read as the reverse complement.
TCCATCTTCGCCTCGGAGCCCTGCCGAATTGCCTCTGCCAAGACCTCTCGCCGCCGGACACGATCGTCGGGATGGATGAGTGATTCAAAGAGTTCTGGAGTGATGATGACTCCCGGCGAGACACCGGCTACGGCGTAACACTCCGCATCCCAATCAATGACATTGGCGGCAACGTTATAGGACCAGATGCCGAGATTCGCAGCTCCGGCGGCGAGGCGGATACGCTCCTCACTTCGGCGCAAGGCAAACTCGGTCTGCATTCTCGTTCGCCGTTCCGTTGCTGTTCGCAACTCACGCAGCACGACGAAGGGCAGGCGGGTGAGGTCGTCTTTCTGGAGATAGTCCTGCGCGCCTGCTTTCACCAGGGTGTCCATGTGCTCAGGGCAGGCCTTTCCGCAGATGAGGAGGAAGGGGAGTGCCGGGGCAAGCTCACGGACGATCTGAAGCGAAACCAGGACGGGGAGCTCCTGAACGGAATCTGCGCAGATGACGATATCCCAGCCGGAAGAAGCGAGTGCCCTTCTGAGCTGTGTTCCTGTAGCTGCGACGCGATAGGTATGCGGCAGGCCCGCTGACTCGAGCGCATGCCGGATCGGTAGGATATCCGCCTCGCGATTGTCAAGAAAGAGTACACGCAGCACGGCACATGACATAGAAACCTGGGCGACAGCTGACCTAGAACTCGGCACCTCAGATGCCCACAACGAATCGACGACAATCTTACCGCTTCATGACAGAAACGCCCTAGACCCATCTTTGATGGCATACCAACGCTCTTTGAGCGACACGTTTCATCAGGCCCGGTGCTATGATCGGCATGCTTCTGAGGAGCGGTGTTCACGCGCTCTGAACCTTCGTTCGATGTTACCGAAGAAGCCTCACATTCCATTACGGTTCAGCCCGGAGTTACCTTCCCATGACGATGTCTCGGTATGCGTTTGTCCTATTTGTTGCAACTTCGATCAAAAGCGTGGCGTTTGCCGCCCCCGCGTATCACTCGCCCTGGGATGCGCATCCAGTAAAGGAGACCAGCGCGGCATATAGCTGCCCGGAGCCGGCACATCTGCCCGTGGATTTTGTCACGGATGGCTTCTACGCAGACAACGATCCGACGCACTCCATCATTGATCCGGTGAAGCAGAAGGCATATGCGGAGTCCTCCGGTCCGGTAAAGCGCGAAGGTGATCTGATGGTCGCCGCGGCCGACGAGTTTCGAAAGACCGGATCTGCACAGGCGGCCAAGTGCGTCTTGCAGCACCTGGAAGTGCAGGCAAAAGAAGGTGCGCTGACAGGAAAGATGTCGTCCTCACAGGCCTACTTTGTCCAGGGATGGGTTGTGGGTGCGGAAGCCATTGCGTATCTGAAGGTCGGAGGGCCGGCAAAGACGACGGCGGCGCAGCGCACTTTGATTCTGCCATGGCTGGAGAAGGTGGGCGCGCAGACGATGAAGTTCTATGAGGACCGCGCGAAAGAGAGCGGCGGTAACAGAGCCCAGAACCACTTCTACTGGGCGGCAGTGGAACTGGCAGCCATCGGGATTGCGGCGAATAACCCCAGCGACTTTGATTGGGCGATGCAGCAGGCGAAAGCCGGGATCGCGGCAATCCGGCCCGACGGCACACTTGCGGAAGAGATGCGCCGTGGCAAGCGTGCCCTGCACTATCACCTGTATGCTGCATCACCGCTCGTGATGCTGGCAGAGCTTGGACTGCCGAACGGCGTTGATCTTTATGCGGAGGACGCCGGGGCGTTGAAGAAGTTGATTGCGATCTCGACGGCAGGTCTGGTCGATTCCTCGTTCTTCGATAAGCAGACGGGGATTCCGCAGGAGCGTCCTGATCCACCGACCGGGGAGGCGATCGGCTGGGCCGAACCCTACAATCGCCGTTTTCCCGATCCTGTCACGACAAAGCTACTCGCTGCGGCTCCTAGCCACAGCTACATGTACCTGGGCGGGCTTCCGCCACAATAATGGTTGTTCCGGTTTATGAGAGACAAAAGAGAAGAGGCCAGCTCAAAGCTGGCCTCTTTCCGTTGGAGTAGTGCTGGTTAGAAGGTCAGGCGAACACCGAGTTGCGTCTGGCGCATCGAATTTGCGCCAGTGATCTTGCCGTAGTTGGGTGAATTCAGGGTCGCATTCGGATTGCTGAGATTCACATTGTTCAGGACGTTGGTGAATTCGCCACGGAACTGCAGCGTGGTCTTCTCCCAGAGTGCAAAGTTCCGGAAGAAGGCAACGTCCACGGACTTCGATCCCGGGCCGTCCAGAGTATTTCGTCCTGTCGTGCCTTCGGTAGCGGTGGTTGGAGCAACGAATGCTGCCGTGTTGAACCAGGCATTGATGACGTCGTTCCGCGAACGGTGAGCATCAAGGTATGGGTTGCCGACGATATTAGGACGATCGTTGTTCGTACCATCAAGGTTGGTATCAGCACCGTTGGTGACGGTGAATGGAGCTCCACTGCGAAAGCGGACGATCGGAGAGACTTGCCAGCCATTGGCCGCGGTCTTGATGTAGCGGTTGTTGCCGTTGTAGTAGTCCAGCATCCACACGACGGAAGTGGTGAACATGTGGCGGTAGTCATTGTCAGAGCGGCCACGTTCCAGCCAGAGCTTCGTCTGGTTGGCCACGGAAGCGGTGCTGTTCTGCATGCCAAGGCTGGCCCAGTTCTTAGCCCACACGTAGAAGCTGCGCACCGTGAAGTGCTGACTCATGCGCTTGTTCGCCGTCACCTGCATCGCGTGATAGGCACTGGTCTGGTTGGAGCCGAAGATATTGATTCCCTGGTAGGTAATGGGAATGCCCTGGTAGTTGGTGGCCGTGCCGGTCGATAGCGGAGGATTCGGCTGGTACGGCCGGCGTTGATCGACGTTGCTGGTGGAAGGCGTAGCGGCGCCGACGTTCACCAGCATGGGGTAGTTGACGTCCGTTGTGTACGGAAGGTGCCGCCCCATGGCCCCAACGTAGCCCACGGAGGTTGCAAAGGTGGAGGTCCATTGTTGCTCGACGGTAAGGTTCGCCTGATAGGTCGACGTCCAGTCGAAGTTCGGATCCGTTCCAGGGACAGAGAACGGAGCGGTGAAGCGGGGAGCGGACGGTGTGTAGTTGTAGGGGAAAGGCGAGCCGCCCGCCACATTGGCGTAGGGATCGGTGATCGACTTCACGTTTGAGAAGGATGCCCGGAAGGAGAAGGGCTGACCGGCCGCTCCCCATTCGTTGCCGGAGATACTGCCCCAGAAGATACCGGCGCCACCGCGAACCGCGATCTTCGAGTTGCCAAAGACATCCCATGCAAAGCCGACACGGGGAGAGAAGTGATTCCAGTGGACCGGAACAATGCCGCGCGAGACACCCTTATCGCCAGGTACGAGCAATCCGATCGGAGCACTGGAGATGGTGGTTGATTGTTGACCGAACTTGAAGTTCTCCACCTTGTTGTCGGTGTCGACTGGAGGTGTCTGTATGTCCCAGCGCAGGCCGAGATTGAAGGTCAGGTTGGAGGTAATGCGGTAGTCGTCCATCAGGAACAGACCGGCATACCAGCTATTCATCCGCTGAATGCTAGGCGCGTCCTGGTTCATGGAATTGGGAAGTCCCAGGAGGAAGTCCGATAGAGCGTTGTAGCTGCGCGACTTCGCTGACGTGAAGTTGAAGATGCCGTAGTTGTTCAGCAGCGATTCCTGGATGTCTTTGTCGAGGGCTGCATTGCCGCCGAAACGAAGGGAATGTTTGCCCTTGGTCCAGATGATGGTGTCGCGCACCTCATAGTAGTTGGAGCCGGCGCGCGGGCCGGCGATGGCGTTACCGGCGGTGAAATAGCCACTGACGGCGATCTGAGGAAGCGATGGAGTCCCCTGAACCTGGAACTTCGAACCATACTCGCCGATCTGGTGTGCCGGGGTGTTCACACGGCCGCCCAGGTTGCGCGCAARTGAGATCCACGCCTGATTGATCAGTGTAGGGCTGATCGTATAAACGTGGCTTATGTTGGCATTCCACTGACGCCAGACATAGTTCTGCTGTGACCACGRCAGGTTGCCGCCGGCGTTCTGGGAGTTGATGCCCGCTGTTTCGAAGACTTCGCCGGTGAGCCTTTGGTTTGCGGTCAACTGGTGGTCGACCTTCATCAGGAATTCATCGGTGTTGTTCTGGTTGCGGATATATCCGGCGTACGTGTTGCCGGCGCCGTTCGGCAAGGGAATCGATGGCAGACCGTTGGCGCCCTTGAGGATGTTCTGCACTGTCGCGTCGAGGTCAGATGCCGGAATGATGTTGCCGGCGTACGGTTTGTTGGTCTTTGGGTTGCAGACGTAGAAGGTGGTCGATGTGCCGCTTTGACAGGAAGACGCCGCCGGCCCCGAAGGCAGATTCTCGCTGAAGTTACCCGACCGCTGGGCTGCTGAAGGAACCACGGCTGCACCGCTG
>NZ_JBFRCY010000269.1:0-5463 GCF_052113305.1 Terriglobus sp. YAF25 | reverse complement strand
CCTTAATGTCGTCGGCGAAAGGTCTGCGATCGACTCTGAGGTCGGCAATGTCCGCATCATCAACAACAGCGTGTCCTGCCCAGCGCCTCCTTCCGGTATCGGTGGGACGGCCTGCGTTCTGGCTGAAACTACAAATAGCTCTGACACCTGGGCGTTTCAGGGAAACAATGTGCATGACACCGGTGGCAATGTAGATAAAACCTATCACGCGGTCTACTTCTCGTCTGGCGCCAATCACGCAGACGTCGGTTGGAACACCATTGGACAAAACTTCAAGGGATACTGCCGCGGCATCATGTTCCATGCCACGACTGGTAGCAATCAGTACGACCTTCATGTGCATGACAATGTCATTACCGGCGGATACTGCGATGGAATCCAACTGGCATCGGTCAATCCCTCGCAAGGAACCGTTGAGGTTTACAACAACGTGGTGGCCCATGTCGCGATTGCCTCCAATCCTTACGGAGTTGCAAATGAGGCAGGCATCGCAATCAACTCAGATCCTGCCGGTTCAACAAGTGGAACGGTACAGGTCTACAACAACACTGTTGTGGATGCTGGAGCCTACACACTCGGAAATCAGAATGGATGCTTCGGTGTAGTCTATGCAGGCGCAGGCATCAACTTGACGAATAACATCTGCGTTCAGCCTTCTGCGGCGCAGCCTTATATCCAATCGAAGAGCCAGGGTGTAACTGGGACGAATAACCTCTGGTACGGAGCCGGAGCCGCTCCCGCTTTCGATTCACGACCAGTAGTCAGCCCACCAAGCTTCGCCTCGGCGACGAACTTCGCGCTGCAATCCAACTCGGCAGGTAAATCTGCCGGCACCTCTTCCAAGGCTTCGCAGGTAGACATCGTCGGRGATCAACGCGGCAGCACTCCTTCCATGGGTGCTTATCAGTAAGAAATGCGGGCCGCCGCAAATAATCGGCGGCCCACATTCTAAAGCTACGTTCTCGGGGAGCGTTTTCTCACGCCGAACGTGTGAGTGTGAGCACGGTAATATCGTCTTCCTGCCCGAATTGGACTGCGGCTCTGGAAGCCGTATCCGCGTCGTGGGCTTCGGCGAGAAGACGCTGCAGGCGTTCAAAGCTGAAGATCTCTCCCGAATCCGCTCGCGCTTCGAGAAGCCCGTCCGTATAGAGCGTGCAACGATCGCCGAGCTCAAGCTTGATTACAGTTTCTTCGTAGTCGATGGAAGGATCGATGCCTAACGGCAGGGCGCCGGGAAGCTCGATCTCTTTGCCGTTCAGATACGGCGCCGGGTGACCCGCGCTCGCAAGCATGCAGGTTCCGTCGGAATCGAGACGCATGGCCAGGCACGTCGTGAATCCWCCCTGCAGCCGGCCGTGAAGGCGCCGGCTCAGTCCTGCCAGAATCATGGCCGGGCTTGAATAGTTTTCTGCCAACGTGCGCACTGCTCCGACGATGAGGGAGACAGCCATTGCAGCGCGAAGGCCTTTACCGCTCACATCCCCCAGGACGATCAAACATGAACCAGCCTGCTCGTCTTCGAGCGGAAGCACCTGGAAGAAGTCTCCACCTACCTCCAATGCCGGATGATAGGCGCTCGAAATCGTATACCCGGCCAGTTCGGGCGGCTTTTCCGGAATCAACACTCGCTGCAGCTCGCGGGCACTTTCGAGTTCCTGCTCGAGCAGCGCCTTGCGGGTCTGTTGCTCGAAGAGAAATCGGTACACGGCATAAACAATGGAAAAGAACAACAGCAGGTCGAGAACTTGAAGGGCGCTTAGGCTCACCGGTCCGATATGGAACAGCGGGGAATAGAGCTTCTGGGCAAAAGTCCAGTGGGTGAACCTTTGCCCTTGTCCTGCTGTGGCCGCAATCACAGCACCTAATTGCGAAAGACTTGCGCTGACAGCCACTATCCAGCGGACAGAGTCAAGCTTCTGGCGGAATCCGAAGATCGCGAGGACTACGAGATACAGATCGCAGGGTTCAATGACGACGGTAAGGATGCCATCGGCCCACGCGCCCGCCGTCGATGAAAGCCATGCGGCAGGGATGTAGATAAGGCATCCATCAAGGAAGGCAGCGGTGACGCTCACGATCGCCAGAATCCTGGCCCACTGGGCCAGGTGCTTTTTATCGCCGAGATGAAGCATCTCAATCAGCAAAAACCAAAGCGCAACATTGCGAAGTTGCCACAGGGGCTGAACCAGGAATTGAGCGAATTGACTGGAGACCGGAATTCGCATCGTGTAGACCGAACCCCAAATCGCCGGACAGACCGCGAAGATTGAGAACCACAACAGCAGCCGCTCATTTCTACGACGCGACCAGAGTGCGATGCCGGCAATCCCCACGATCAGGTACAGAAGATTGAGAGCGTTGGCAAAGAGTGTGCCTTTGAGGAATTCGTAGTTCCATATTCCGACATATCCCGAGATGGAATCCGCATCGCCCAGGATGGGCGCCTCGCTGAACCCGCCGACGATGCCGCTCGAACTCGATCCGAGTGGACCTTGCCAGACGCGAATCGCGAGAGTTCCGGTATACGGGCTTGGAAGGGTGAACCATTGGGGCTGATACACAGCAGGCCAGGAAGGGTGTGGAGACAGGATCCCATAGCGGCCGACCAGAGATCCGTTCCAATAGACTTCGTAGGCGTCGGAGATGCCGGGGATGAGCAGTTGAATCTGCGAACGGAGATTTGCTGCCGGAGTGATGTTGAGCCGTAGTCGATACCATGCGAACCCATGCGCGGCGAAGTGGCCTTGCGCACCCCAGGGACGGTCGGGCTTGATCGCCTCCCAACCAGCCTGACCCGGAGCGCTATTCACGTCTGGTTCGGCCCACTGAGGATCATCGCCGAGATGAAACTGCCACGGCTCGTTGAGGCGTACAAGCCCGCGGCCAAGCCCCTCAACCCTGACGACCGGAGCCAGATCCTGCGCCGCGACGGAACCCACGGCCATGGCAGCCAGGACGAGGAGAATTGAGAGCTTCAATGCATTAAGCATTTGCATGTTGCCAAGCATTTTAGCCGTACCGCATTCCGCCTTCCAAAGACTGCATCAAAGCGCTGACCTGTCACCCGAATCCACATTTCTCATACAAATTTCTCTCGTTGCTGAATCCGATGGGTCGCGGTCGTCATCATTTACTTCGATCGATATCGAAATAAATGATCGATATGAACCAACAGGCGCGAAAAGGAGCTGGCAATGGGAAAGCTGAATGGAAAGATTGCACTGGTGACGGGCGGAAACAGCGGTATTGGATTGGCAACGGCAAAGCGTTTTGTCGCTGAAGGGGCCTACGTGTACATCACGGGCCGTCGCCAGGAGTCGCTGGATGCTGCGGTGAAGGAAATCGGCGGCAATGTTACCGCTATACAGGGTGATGTATCGAAGCTGGAGGATCTGGACCGACTGTTTGCGCAAATCCAGAAGGAGAAGGGCAAGCTGGATGTGGTCTTTGCCAACGCGGGCGGAGGGGAATTTGTTCCACTGGGCAGCTACACCGAGGAGCACTTCGATAAGACCTTCAACATCAATGTGAAGGGTCTCGTGTTCACGGTGCAGAAGGCGTTGCCGCTGCTTCCAGATGGCGCAACGGTCGTGCTGAACGGCTCCATCGTCTCCATAAAGGGCTTCGAAAACTTCGGCGTCTACAACGCGACCAAGGCTGCGGTGCGCTCATTCGCCCGCACCTGGACGAACGAGTTGAAGGCGCGCAAGATCCGCGTGAACGTCGTCAGCCCCGGACCGATCGATACGCCGGCAATCTCCGGTTTGGTGGGCAATGATGCTGAACAGGAGAAACAGCTCAAGGCTGGACTGGCCGCCGGCGTACCGCTGGGCCGCATGGGTACTCCGGATGAGTTGGCCAAGGCGGTCGTATTCCTTGCGTCGGACGACAGCAGCTTCGTCGCAGGAGTGGAGCTGTTCGTCGACGGTGGTTTCGTCGCCGTGTAAAAGACGTGCCGGAGGCAGTTCTGCCGCCTCTGGCACACTTTCCAACTTGCGACAATCGCGATTGTCTTTACCTACTGGCATTCGCTCGGGCCTGTTGCCACTTGGATAGAACATTTCTACTGTTGCTGGGTATCCCGAGAGGAGCGTGCAGCGGCGTTTTCATTGAGGAAAACGCCCATAGATGCACAAGCCCTGCACTACACCTACAGGAGAAATGCTCTATGGATTCAGCAGAAATACGACGAAGCCACGAAAGTAAAGATTCGAGGCGAGGTTCGCCGGCTGTTGCCATTCGCCGTTTTCTAGCAGCCCGATACGAAACGGGATCTTCAATCTGTCGAGCCGGGTCAAGTACTGTTCATACCCAGGGATGACGTGGCGTCCCTGGTAGATCTGTAGTACGACCTCATCGACTGCGCCTGCCAGCGCGTCGAGACCCTGCGGATCGCCATGGCTGCTCCAATCGAGCAGGCCGGTGATGCCTAGCTTATAGTCCGCAGGCAGTCGTCGGCGCAGGTCTTTGAGGAACGCTGCATACTCTTCGAGACGGTGCGTGTTCGCGTCGAAGTCGATCTGGAGACCTGCGATGCGGTTGCCTGCCTGGCGCCAACGTGCGAGATCAGACAGCACCTGTGAGTAGAGCGTCGGAGACCAGTCGAGGGTTTCGACACGTACCACCATCCAGACATCAGCATGTTGCACGTGAGGTAATGCCGGACGCTGCGAGATGAGCATAGACTTGCCGGGCCTCACCTCTGCATCGAGCAAATAGACCGTACGGGCGTGCGCGAGAGCAGGCTGCGGAGTGACTCCCGCCCAGAGCCAGAAGGCGTCGTAGCGGTTCACATCGACAACGGATGATTGCGCGCAGAAGATGTTGGTGGCGCCCAGCGCCAGCAGCGCGATCCAGTGGCGCGCTCTACCAGTAATACTGAAGCGCATTGGCCCACCGTGTGCCCGCGTAATCGTGCTTAAGAGTCGTGAACCACGCCTTGCGCTGTGCTTTGGGTACGTCTTTGCCGCCGCAGTCGTTATTTCCTGAAGGGGCATAGCAGTTCACGGCACGAAAGAGCGCGTACGCTTTGTCATTCCTGCTGGACTTAGCATTCGCAAGCACTGCCATGTATGTGTCCATGCGTACGAAAATCCCCCCAGGAAAGAGCGATGGGGTGTCGCCAAGCTCATCGCCGGAGGACGTCATCGATTCCAGGTATGTAACCGATTGATTGAGACGCACGAAGTCAGCGACACAGAGCCGGGCTGTTGGATTATCTGCATCCTTTACCAACTGCTCCTCACTTGCCCGTAGCCCCGGGCAGCCGAAGTTGGCATTTGTCTTGTCATGAAGAAAGATGCCTACTGGAATCGGCGGGGGCTGGGGTCCGTCGGGCGTGAAGTAGTTATCCGGGTAGTCATCGAGCGTGAAAGAGCCATCGGTCGGAGCCGTTGGTGGAACAAGCGCAAGGTCTTTCAGGAAATTCTCCGAATTACCACGTGTCACTTCCTTGTAGAGCAG
>NZ_JBFRCY010000268.1:0-7605 GCF_052113305.1 Terriglobus sp. YAF25 | reverse complement strand
GTCCACACAGGGTATGCTGATGTTTGCCTGTGTTGCGGTTCTGGTTATCGCCGTCATGGATGCGGGCTGCAGCTATGCGGAAAAATACCTCACTACCAGCGTAGGCCAGTGGGTAACGCATGACCTGCGTCGCATGATCTATACCCAGGTGCAGCGGCTCTCGCTTTCGTATCATGACCAGCAGCCCACCGGCGACCTTATCAGCCGCGTCACCAGTGATATCGATGCCATCCAGACATTCATCGTATCCGGCCTGCTCGGCATCCTGGTGAATGTTGCCACCCTGGTGGGCATGATCGGCGTGATGTTTTACATCAACTGGGAATTCACGCTCATCGCTCTGGCTGTTGTGCCAGTGCTCTTCAGTATCGTCTACACCTATACCCGCAAGGTGAAGAAGGCCTCCCGCGAGGTCCGTAAGAAAGAGGGCCGTCTCATCTCGATCGTTTCCGAGGTGGTGAACTCGGTGCGCGTGGTGAAGGCATTCTCTCGGGAAGACTACGAGATCAGGCGCTTTGAAGGGGAAAGCCTGGAAACGGTACAGGCGGCGCTCACGGCTCGAACCCTGAAGGCAAGACTGGTGCCGATGGTGGACATCATCACCGCGGTCGGGACGTGCGCGGTACTGTGGTTTGGCGCCCGGATGGTTCTGGCCGGAGATCTTAGCGCCGGCTCGATGGTCGTTTTCATCTTCTACCTGGGCAAGATGTACAAGCCCATGCAGGAGATCTCCAAGACAATGGACGCCTATTCCAAGGCAGAGGTCGGGTACGAGCGTGTCCAGGAGATCCTTACCAGCCATGAGGAGATTTTAGATATCCCTGGCGCCAAAGTTGCTCCATCGTTTCACGGCGAGATCGATCTAGAGAACATCGACTTCTCCTATAACGACGAGAAGAAGATCCTGTGCGGCGTGAACATGCACGTGGAGCCCGGGACCATGGTGGCGCTGGTTGGCCACACAGGTTCCGGCAAGACGACGATCGTCAATCTGATCGCGCGTTTTTATGAACCGGAACACGGTGTGGTTAAGATTGACGGCGCCGATATCCGTACGTTCAAGCAGAAGTCGCTGCGTAGCCAGATCAGCTTCGTGTTGCAGGATACGGTCCTATTCAGTGGAACGATCTGGGACAACATTGCCTACGGGCGGCCGGATGCAACCGAGGCAGAGATTGTCCGTGCTGCCGAAGCCGCCAATGCCATGGAGTTTATTCAGAAGATGCCGAATAAGTTCAATACCGTCGTCGGCGAACGTGGCATGACTCTGAGTGGAGGCCAGCGGCAACGCATCGCGATTGCCCGGGCAATCATTCGCAATGCTCCAATCCTGATTCTCGACGAGCCGACCTCGGGTCTCGATGCTGAGTCGGAGGAGCTGGTCTTTGAGGCGCTAGACCGTTTGATGGAAGGCAAGACCTCTATCGTGATTGCTCACCGGCTCTCGACTATCCGCAGGGCGCACTGCATCTATGTGGTCGACGACGGCCGCATTGTCGAATCAGGCTCGCAGGAAGAGCTCATGGCGCGCGAAGACGGAGTCTTCCGCAAGCTGCACGACATTCAGTTCTCCGAAGAAGCAGAGGGCGCCGGCCTTTCTCAGGACACACCTCAAGGCCTGTCATCAAACTCCTGACGCAAGCAGGTTGATGACGGGACCCATGCCCTACAACTCCTTCAGTTCGCGGATGCGGCTTTCGACAATCTCCACATATGGGTCGATCTGATCGGCGGGGAAGTGGCCCGCACGGAAGGCATCCACCAGTTGCTTGTGGCTTAACCGGCCCAGCATCTCTCCCATCCAACGCGCATCATTCCGGGGAATCTTGTTGCCGATCCAGTCGAGATCGATACGGATCGCGTACCGTATGGGATTGGCGACGCCAATCAGGAAGTTCGGTGGTTTCGGCGTCGCGAAATCCACGTCGGTATCGCCGAGACGGGTGATGAACTTCGATTCCCGGAAGCTGCCGATATTGCCCTTTGACTGCGCCTTGGTCCAGCTCAGACCGTTGGTGCCGAAGGTTGCTCCGACGTCATTGACCAGGAAGATCTGTTCGCCGGACTTCTTGTCGGAATAAACCGCGTTGTTCTCGTCTTTCAGGTCCCAGTTGTTCATCACGGCCATCATCACTCGCAGGCCGTTGAACTCGCGTGTTCCTTTGAAGGGATTGTCGCCCCACAGCCAGATGCCGATCTTGTCCTGCCCGCCCGGTCTGCGCGAGAATCGGGCCTGCCGGATGTGCCCCTTCTTCGCATCGTTATCACCCCTCGAGAGCTTGATACCGGGGATCTCAGCAGCCTCCAGGACATAGTCGTCGTTGACGTAATAGCCCATAGACCAGAGGAGGCGCGACGCCACCACCTCCGGCCGTGCCTCCTCGCCCAGTTTCACGCGCCATTTCTTAGCCATGGCGTCGCGCACGTCGAACTTCGGGTTGGTCCCGTCGGTATCTTCCTCCAGAAATGTAAATGGCTCGGCCGGAGCCTTGTCATTTCCTCCCTGACCGGCATACAAGTCCAGCGACTCAATCTTTCCAGGCTCGTGCCACAACGTCGGATTGTGGATCGCCGAGACGGGGAGCGGTGCTTTCTTAGACGATTTCTCGACCGCTGCCTGTGGTGGATTCGCTGCTGCCGGCGATGTTGCAGGCTGCTGCTGTGAAATAGCTGTGAAAGAGAGAAGCGACAGGCTAAGGCTTAGTACAAGGCTGGCAAGGCGAGGCATGACGATCTCCGTACTGACTGCTTTCGATCTTTAAAGATTGGAAGCAGAATCTGGCGCCACCGTTGTTATGGTGCTTAGAAAACATCCAAGCAGTCAGGAAAAGCATCTGTCTTATGTGAGCACTCACGTGAAGCTCCTTGTCCAGCCCGACGATGGCATCAAGCCTCTTCTAGCCGCCATCAACAAGGCAAAGAAAACCATACGAATCCTTATCTTTCGTTTTGACCGGTTTGAGATCCAGAAGGCTCTGGTCGCGGCCGTCGAGCGTGGCGTTACCGTCCAGGCGCTCATTGCCTACACAAATCGTGGGGAAGAGAAGAACCTGCGCAAGCTGGAAATGCAACTTCTGGAAAGAGGCATCACGGTCAGCCGCACTGCCAATGATCTTGTGCGGTATCACGGCAAGATGATGATCGTTGACGACAAGGAACTCTATCTTTTCGCCTACAACTACACCCACCTGGATATCGACCTTAGCCGGTCGTTCGGTGTTGCCATCAGGACGGTGTCCACGGTGAAAGAGGCGGTCGAGCTCTTTGAGGCGGATGCCCATCGCGTTGCCTTCAAGGCAAAGTCAAAGAACTCAGGCCTGGTCATCAGCCCGGTTAACGCGCGCGAACGGCTGACCGACTTCATTCGCAAGGCGAAGAAGCGGCTCTCCATCTACGAAATGAAGATCAGTGATGCTGACTTCCTTCGCCTCTTGCAGAAGAAGATTGCGGAAGGGGTAGAAGTCCGCGTGCTATCCCGGGCCTCTGCCAAGAGCGATATCCTTCCGGTCCGGAAGATTGCCATGCGTCTGCATGCGCGGGTTATCCTGCGCGATTCGGAATCCGCCTTTATCGGCAGCCAGAGTCTGCGCAAGCTCGAACTGGAGGTCCGGCGCGAGGTCGGCGTGATCTTCAAAGACACGAAGGTGGTGAATCAAATCGAAGCCGTCTTCGACCGTGACTGGAAGAAGTCTGAGCCGATTGTTCCCGAAAATGCCATGGAGGCCGCCTTTGACGTCCCGGCGAAGAAGGTCGCCAAGGAGCTGGCCAAGAAGATTTCTGTTAAACCGGTCATCGAAAAGGTGCTGGACCGGGTGATGGATATCCGCGAGGACGCCCCGTTCGAGCCGGATGAAGTGGTCCAGACCGTCCGCGACGCTGTCCGGCAGGAGGTCCATGAGGCTGTGGCCGAAGCCCTGCGTAACCTTGCCCTGGACTGCGTCGGAACTGCCCCTGACGACCCAGAGCCGGAAAAGGAAAAAAAGGTTAGGCGGTTACGGAATGGCTGAACCAACCTTGTGGCGCTTAACCGGCTAGAGCATTTTCCCTGTAGGTGTAGTGCAGGGCTAGTGCATCTATGGGCGTTTTCCGCAAATGAAACGCCACTGCACGCTCCTCCCGGGATACCGAGCAACAGGAAAAATGCTCTATCCTTAAAGGTGGTATGCAGGCGGAGCCGCTTTTCGGGAAGAATCTGGACGAGTTGACCACCATAGTGGGTGGCGACACCCGTCGTGCGCGGCAACTGTGGCGGGCTCTCTACCGAGACCGTATCGCCACCCTTGATCCGCTTGCCGCCCGTCTGCGAGTACTGCTGGCAGGCGACGCTGAGGTGGGTTTACCTGTCATTGCGCAGACGGCCATCTCTGTCGACGGCACGGAACGCTACCTGGTGCACCTGGCGGACGGCGAAACCATTGAAACCGTCTGGATGCCCGAAGGAGAGGCCGACGGTTTTGATGGACGCGACCTTCGCAACCGAGGCCGCCTTGCCGACCAGGGATATCAGCGCGCCACCATCTGTATTTCGAGCCAGGTGGGATGCGCCGTCAACTGCCAGTTCTGTCTTACGGCGAAGCTGGGGGTAAAACGCAATCTCACCGCCGGAGAGATCGCCGGGCAGGTGGCTGCTGTACTCAACCGGCGCCAGATTCGTGTCGGCGTCGACCGCATCAACCTTGTCCTGATGGGCATGGGCGAGCCCTTCCTGAACTACGACGCAGTAATGAAGGCGATCGGCCTGATCGTGCAGGGAATCGGCATTCCTGCGTCGCGCATTACCGTTTCTACCAGCGGCATTGAGCCGGCAATTCGCCGTTTTGCAGCCGAAGCCATCCGGCCGAATCTCGCCCTCAGCCTGAACGCTCCGAACGACGCCATCCGCGAGCAGGTGATGCCCATCAACCGCAAGTGGAAGATCGCTGAGCTGCTCGAAGCGGTGAAGACGATCCCGCTCGGCAAACGCGGCTGGATCAACGTTGAGTACGTCCTTCTTGGGGGCATCAACGATCAGCCCGAGCACGCCTTGCAGGTGCTGGAGCTACTGCGAGACGTCCAGGCGAAGGTCAACCTCATCGTCTGGAACCCGGGCCCTGGGATCGCCTACCGCCAGCCTGAGCCCGCCGATGTCACCCGTTTCCACCGCATTCTCGTCGATAACGGTATGCCGACTCAATAAGCAGGTTCCCGGCCCTGAGCCGCCTGCGGATCGTATGCTGGCTCTCTATACCAGGAAACTGAATCTCACTCCTGATCAGCAGGCGCAGATGAAGCCGCTTCTGGAAGAGCGGCAGCAAAAGCTGACCGCGCTGCGCAACGACAACTCGGTGCGGGGAGGGCAACGCCTCCATCAGGTGAAGCAGATTCGCGATGACGAAGACAAAAAGATCAACACCATCCTGAGCGAAGAGCAGAAGAAGCAATATGCCCAACTCGAAGAGCAGCAGATTGAGCGCATGCGGCAGCATCGCCGGGGCCAGCGGGCGCTTGACGAGGTGCAGTAGAACATTTCCCTGTAAGGGGTAGTGCCGGGTTTGTGCATCTATGGGCGTTTTCCGCAATGAAAACGCCGCTGCACTCCTCTTCCGGGTTACACACCCAAGTCCACCGTTTACCGTTGCGGTACACAGGTCCTGTGGATCGCTCTTTCCGCATCTAACCGGACGTAGTTTGTATAAATACCTCCCCGGAGGATGGGATACCTGATGAAACCCCGTCTGCTCGTTTTTGCAGCTCTTGTTTTAACTTTTTTCGTTTCTGGAAAGTCATCGCACGCGCAGGCGGTGTACGTCGAAGGAACCGCGTCCCGCATCAGCAATTCTGCGAGTGACAACTGGGTCTTTGGGCCGACAGTTGGCGTCTACTTCGATCGTGGCGGCGCTCTTCCGGCTCACATCGGTTTGGATGCGCGCGGCCAGTTTCTCTCCAAAGGTTCGACCAGTGTCAGGAACTTCATGATCGGCCCACGGGTCTCGTTCGTTCCACACGTCGTGCCCTTCAAGATCTATGGTCAGGCGGAGATAGGGTTTACCAATTACTCGGTCAACTCTGCCCAGATCGATCACACGGGTTTTGGATATCAGCTCGACGCCGGGCTGGAGACAACGCTGCTTCCACATATCGACTGGCGTGTGATCGAGTTCGGGTATCAGAACCTTTCCACGGGTTCGACCACTTACCATCCGGTCAACCTCAGCACCGGTCTGGCGCTCCGTTTTTAAGGCTGCTGGGTCCGTTCCGCTAAAATAGAGGGCGGACCCATGAGCACAGACAGCAAATACACCCGCAATAACCCTTACCAGTCGCGCGTCCTTGTCAATCAGCGTATGACGCTTGCCGACTCCGAGAAGGAGACACGGCACTACGAGCTGGAGCTTGAGCCCGGCATGCACTACACCCCGGGCGATGCCATCGGCATTCTTCCCGAGAACCGCCCTCACGCGGTGCACGACGTGCTGGAAGCCCTCGGATATACCGGAGAAGAGCGCGTTCTGGACCACTACAAGGTTGAGATCTCCCTGCACGAGGCCGTGYGTACTCGCCTCGGCATCGGCAAGCTGTCCCGCGGTAGCGTGACCGCCCTGGCCAAGATGGCCGACGGTCATCCCAAGGCGGAAGAGCTTCGCAAGTACACCCTTCCGGAGAACCGCTCCCTCGCCGAAGAGTATGTCTGGGGCCGTGAGTTCATCGACCTGATTACTGAATTCCCGGGCATTATCAAGAATCCGCAGGATCTCTTTACCGTGCTGCAGCGCCTGACGCCGCGCATGTACTCCATCGCCTCCAGCCAGGAGATGAACCCGAACGCAGTGCATACCATCGTGCGCGTCATTCGCTATGACACCCATGGTCGCGAGCGTCAGGGGCTCTGCAGCGGCCACCTCGCCGAGCGCGCTCCCCACGGACACAAGATGCCCGTCTTCCTGCACGAAAATAAGAACTTCCGTCTTCCCGAAGACTCCAACGCACCGATCATCATGATCGGCCCCGGCACCGGAATCGCGCCCTTCCGCGCGTTCCTGCAGCATCGCCAGGCGCTTGGCCACAAGGGCAAGAACTGGCTCTTCTTCGGCGAACAGCGTCAGGCCTCGGACTTCCTGTACCAGAGCGATCTGGAAGCCTGGCACAAGGACGGCCTGCTGAACCATTTCCACACGGCCTTCTCCCGCGATCAGAAGCAGAAGGTCTACGTGCAGGATCGCATGAGGGAGCATGCCGCCGAACTGTACAAGTGGCTGGAAGAGGGCGCGTACTTCTACGTCTGCGGCGACGCCAGCCGTATGGCCAAGGACGTCGAGAACGCTCTGCTGGATGCCATTGCCATGGGCAAGCACGGCACTCTTGATGATGCCAACGCCTACCTGGCCGAGCTGAAGAAGCAGAAGCGCTACCAGCGCGACGTCTACTAGGGGTATATCGACAATGTCGGAAACCCATACTCTGGGTGCCCCATCCATTGCATCGCAATGGGTGGGATATTCGCGAGGCACCCAGCCGTTTTAGCTGTGCTCTAGAGCATTTTCCCTGTAGCTGGGTATCCCGGAAGAGGAGTACAGCGGCGTTTTCATTGCGGAAAACGCCCATAGATGCGGAAGCCCTGCGCTACAC
>NZ_JBFRCY010000267.1:0-6070 GCF_052113305.1 Terriglobus sp. YAF25 | reverse complement strand
CCTCAGCGCAGGTAGAGCGCATGCGGTCGGCAACCATCTCCGGTTCTTTGACGATCTGCTCCACCGTGAGCTGACCGATGATGCCGCGTAGATGGCCTTCCATGACCAGGCGGATCAGACCTTCGCGCTGTGCGGGTGTCTTGGTCAGGAACTGCTCCGCGGCTGTAAGGATCGACTGCTGATCGCTGCGCACCTTGATCTGGGCCACGGCCTCTACGGTTACGGCGACACCTTGTTTGGTGTACATGTCCTGCTGCGGAGCGACGTCGAACGACATCAGTTCAAGCGAGAGCTCGCGGCAGCTTTCCATGAGCGGGAAGATCACCGAGCCGTGTCCTTTGATGACACGCGGCCCACGAAAACCGTAGACGATCAGGGCTTCATTTGGTCCGGCTTTACGAAACATCTTGGCCAGAAGGACCAGAAGAACCAGCGTCGATACGGCAATGAGTCCAACAATAATGAATACCGAGTCCGGCATAACATTCCTTTGAGTTATAGCCAGTCGTAAGGCATGATCTGCCGTTCACCCGGTCGCTGGCTGCGGCCGGGCAGGCATTGAGCTTTCTTCTGCAGCTCAGGTAGAAGAACTTGAGTAAAAGCTGGCCCTAGAGCGTTTTCCCTGTGGGTGTAGTCCAAAGCCTCTGCATCCTATGGGCGTTTTCCGCAATGAAAACGCCACTGCACGCCCTTTCCGGGATACCCAATAACAGGGAAACGCTCTAATCCGGACGGTCGAGCTGGAGATCGTGCCATGGCTTCACGTAGGCCACGCCGCGCTCATAACGCAGCACGATCACCTCGGCGCCACGCGGCAGCGGTTGCCCATCCGCGCTGCGGGCAATCGCCGAGCAGCGCACGCCGTTCTGCGTGTACAGCAGTTCGCCGGTACCTCCATCGCGAATGCCTGCGCTCAGCCGTCCGGTAACACCACGAACATCCGTATCCTCGGCGGTCAGCTCCCGCTCGCGCGGCAGCAGCACCTTTGTAAAGAAGGTGAACAGAATCGCCGCCCCCACCAGACCGCTTCCTGCCGCCAGCAGCAGGACTACAGGAGCGATGAATACGCTGTAGTGATGCAGCAGATATCCGGCGCCGCCGAACCAGCACAGAAACGCGAGTACGGTGAAGGCGTTGAAGCGCGAGACTCCATGGCCATGGTGCAGACCGGCCGAATGGCCGAGGTGGAAGTGTCCCAGATGAAGATGTCCAAAACCACCGACTGCGGACAGCACACTCAAAACCAATCCGGTACCAAAGCAGACGAGATAGATGACATCCCAATTCATCGTTATTCCTTTCTTCCGCGAGCCGCCTTCTTTGGGACAGCCTTCGCGGGTTTCCTCTCCACCTCTGCCGGCCGCAGAATTTCTGTCAGCCGCTCGACCAGGTGGGGCGTGTCGAGAATCGATGCCAGTAGCAGCAGGCATTGCCGGGAGCGGTCATTGCGCGCCACCTTCAACAGCGCCGCGCGCAGCTCCGGATCGCGCCGGAAACGCTCAGCTCCGCTGACCAGCCAGAGATCGATCTTGTCCTCTAGCACCCGCGCATCCGAGAGCAAGTCGGCATGATATCCCTCAGGGTCATCCACCAGATAGCCGGGATGCACCTTGAAGAACTTCGCCAGCACCTGCCTGGTTGTGTTGGTGAGATGGGGGCGGGCTCCGCTCTCGATCTGCGAGAGGTAGCTCTGGCTCAGCGAGCCTCCGGTCTCTGCCTCAATGGCCCGCATCAGTTCCTGCTGCGTCATCGACCGGTTCATCCCGCGAAGCGAACCTTCCACCTCGCGGAGGTAGCGGATTTTCTCTGCCAGTTTCATGGCTATTGCAATCCGCAATATTTATATCGCAAATTGCGATAAAGGTCAAGAGGGACGTTTGTGCCGGAGGTTTTACTGCGTGGGTGGGTTTTGTTGAATGGTTGAATCGTTGAATGGTTGAATCGTGTGATTGTGGCGGGCTGCAATATCAAGCCACATGCCGCTAAAGGTTCAAGTGGAAAGGCCCTCTCGTTTGAGAGGGCCTACGATTCAACCATTCAACTATCCAACCATTCAACTGTTTTTAAAAATCCTCATGGCTGAAGTCGACCTCTCCTGCTACGGCGACCTGGTAAGCGGAGACGCGGCGCTCGAAGAAGTTGGTCAGCTCCTGCACGTCTTGCAGCTCCATGAAGGCGAAGGGATTCTTGCTGCCGAAGATCGGCTGCATGCCCAGACGGGAGACGCGTGAGTCGGCGACGTACTCGAGGTACTGGCGCATATCGCGTACGCTCAGGCCGGCGACACCCCCGGAGAGCAGGTCTTCCGCGAACTGTAGCTCAGAGTTGACCGCGTCCTTCAGCATCTCGACGATGTCCTGCTCCAGTTGTGCATCCCAGAGATCCGGCTGCTGGCTGCGGACGACGTTGACGACCTCGAAGGCAAACTCGAGGTGCGCGCTCTCATCGCGGAATACCCAATTGGTGCCTGATGCAAGGCCGTGCAGGAGTCCCTTGGAGCGCAGGAAGTAGACATACGCAAACGCGGCGAAGAAGAACAGACCTTCAATGCAGGAGGCGAAGCAGATCAGGTTCAGAAGGAACTGGCGGCGGTGCTGTATGGTCTCCAGGTGATCGAGCTTCTGGATGGAGTCCATCCAGCGCATGCAGAACTCGGCCTTCTTGTGGATGGAAGGAATATTCTCGACGGCGGAGAAGGCGGCGGCGCGCTCATCGGGATCGGGGATGTAGTTGTCCAGCAGCGTGAGATAGAACTGCACGTGCACGGCCTCTTCAAACAATTGGCGCGAGAGATAGAGGCGCGCTTCGGGCGAGTTGATGTGCTTGTAGAGATTCAGCACCAGGTTGTTGGAGACGATGGCGTCACCGGTGGCGAAGAAGGCGACCAGGCGCTGGATGAGGTGGATTTCGGCCGGGGAGAGCTTGCTGCGTAGATCGACCAGGTCGGTGGAGAAGTCGACCTCTTCCACGGTCCAGGTGTTCTTGATACCGTCGCGGAACATGTCGTAGAAGACCGGGTAGCGCATGGGGCGCAGGGTCAGGCAGAGACCGGGATCGAGGATATGTTCGGGAACTTCAACGGAAGACGGAGACGAAGACATAGGTAGACTCCTTCGAGTACAGGGCCAGTCCTTCCTGTATCAGAGAAGGACTGGCTGGATGGATGGGGTTACTGGCAGGCTTCGCAGCTCTCGGGATTCTCGAGCGAGCAGGAGATGGCCTCAGAGGGCGTGTAGGTTGTAGTAGCAGCGGCAGGTGCTGCTGCCGGAGCAGTCTGCCGCGCGCTGGAGCCCTGGATGGTGGTCTTGGCGATACGCGTCGCCGGGCGCGAGCGCAGGTAGTAGGTGGTCTTGATGCCGTTCTTCCAGGCGTACATGTACATCGACGACAGCTTGCCGATGTTGGGGCTCTCGGCGAAGAGATTCAGGCTCTGCGACTGGTCGATGTAGGCTCCACGATCGCGCGCCATATCGATCAGCGAGCGCATGGGGACCTCCCATACAGTGCGGTAGACCAGCTTCAGATCGTCCGGGAGCTCGTCGATGCCCTGTACGGAGCCTTCGCTCAGCTTCAGACGCTGCCGCATCTCTTCGTTCCACAGGCCGCGGTCCTTCAGGTCGTTCACCAGGTACTTGTTCACCTGCAGGAACTCGCCCGATAGCGTYTCGCGCTTGAAGAGGTTGGAGAYCTGCGGCTCGATGCACTCGTAGCAACCGACAATCGACGCGATGGTGGCCGTCGGAGCGATGGCGATCAGCAACGAGTTGCGAACGCCGAATTGCTTGATGCGCTCACGCAGCGCGTCCCAGCGGGCGGTATCTTCCGGAACGATATTCCAGAGATCGAACTGCAGCTTGCCCTCGGCGAGGCGGCTCTGCGCGAAGGCCTCGTGAGCGCCGAAACGCTCGGCGAGCTGATTGCTGGCTACGAGAGCGTGATAGTAGATCTCTTCCTGAATCTTGCGCGAGAGCTCACGAGCCTCGGGTGAGTCAAAGGCGATCTTCATCTGGAAGAAGACGTCCTGCAGTCCCATCAGACCCAGGCCTACTGGACGCCACTTGGCGTTAGACTTTGCTGCTGGCTCGACCGGGTAATAGTTGATGTCGATCACGCGATCGAGCATCGGTACAGCGATACGAACCGTCTCGGCCAGCTTGGCGAAGTCAAACTTGGCCTCCGGAGTGAGGTACAGCGCCAGGTTGATAGAGCCTAGATTGCAGACGGCCGTTTCATCCTTGCTGCTCACCTCGGTGATCTCGGTGCACAGGTTCGAGAGATGCACGGTGTTGCCTGGGACGCCGGTCTGGTTGCACTTCAGGTTGCAGGCGTCCTTGAAGGTCATCCAGCCATTGCCGGTCTCGGCCAGCGTACGCATCATGCGGGCATAGAGATCGCGAGCCTTTACCTGGCGGCGGTACTTCTTGTCGGCCTCGGCCTGTTCGTAGGCGGCCTTGAAGGCATCGCCGAAGGTGTCGGGAAGTTGTGGAACATCCTTCGGATCGAAGAGTGACCATATGCCATCGGCATCCACGCGCTCCATGAAGAGGTCGGGGATCCAGTTGGCGGTGTTCAGATTGTAGGTACGGCGGGCGTGGTCACCGGTGTTGTCGCGCAGCTCCAGGAACTSYTCGATGTCSGCGTGCCAGGKCTCSAGGTASACRCAGSMSGCGCCCTTRCGYYKGCCGCCCTGGTTGACGGCGGCGACAGAAGAGTCCAGTGTGCGCAGCCACGGCACAATGCCGTTGCTCAGGCCGTTGGTGGCGCGGATCAGCGAGCCTTCGCTGCGGACGCGGTGGAAAGCGAGACCGATGCCGCCGGAGAACTTCGAGAGCATCGCGACCGACTTGTAGGCGTCGTAGATCGACTCCAGCGAGTCCGAGGGAGAGTCGTGCAAATAGCAGCTCGACATCTGCGGATGCTTGGTGCCGGAGTTGAACAGCGTCGGTGAAGACGGCATGTACTCGTGCGAGGCCATCAGGCGATAGAACTCAATCGCCTCCGCCGGTGTGCCGGCAAGGCCGCAGGAGACGCGCAGGAAGAAGTATTGCGGTGTTTCGATGACGCTGCGCGAGATTGGATCGCGCAGGAGATAGCGGTCATATACAGTGCGCAGGCCGAAGTACTCGAAACGGTCGCTGAACTATTCAGTCCCTGGGCGCAGCGCTGTACCGCGCGCACGATCTTGTTGACGTCGACCGGTTCCAGCGAGCCGTTGCGCTTGCGCACATGCATGACCGCGGTTTCCGAGGCAGGTGCGGGAAAACCGGGATGCATATCATGCAGCGTAGCCTGCGAAATGGGATGGTTGGAGAGGGTGGCCATCGCTCAGAAGCTCCTTGTCACCGGCCTCTGCGGACGTGGCGGGGAGGAGGGCTGTCAGGGTGCCAGCACGAGAAAGGCACCTGAGCCGCTGACCACGCCGTTCCCTCCGCGGGGACGATGATTTGCGTATTCCTCACGGCAGGTGCTCGGACTTTAACCGTTGCGGGACAGTGCCGGGTTTCCACCGGTCTTTCCCTGCACATCGTGAAGTTCCTCCACAGTAGCTTGCGATGGATTAGAAAGCAACCCAAGATATTGCGGTCGATGTGGAAATGTAGGTGAGGCAATGGATTTTAGCGGAAGAGCAATGTACTGGTAGGACCACACCTGCTATTCCTTTGGAAGGTGTAGTCTTAAAGTGCGAGGAGAACTTTCCAATGGCGACCCTTTTGGAGCAGCTCAAGCAGTACACAACCGTCGTAGCCGACACCGGCGATATGCAGTCGATGGAGAAATTTAAGCCGACTGACGCCACCACTAACCCGTCCCTGATCACTGCCGCGGCCAACATGCCCGCCTATTCGCACATTGTGGACGAAGTGCTGAAGGAAGCCAAGCAGAAGGCCGGCGCCAACGCCGACGATAAGGCGATTGCCGCCGAAGCCTTCAAGACGCTTGCCGTCGCCTTCGGCAGGAAGATTCTTGAGATCGTTCCCGGCCGCGTATCGACCGAGGTGGACGCTCGCCTCTCCTACGACAAAGAGAAGACGATCGCTGTCGCCCACGACATCATCAAGCAGTACGAAGA
>NZ_JBFRCY010000266.1:0-8884 GCF_052113305.1 Terriglobus sp. YAF25 | reverse complement strand
GGATATACATATCGAGCAGGAGGAATGACAGCCAGATAAGGTTCATCTGCATCCAGCGCACCTCCCATTTCATAAGAAAAGGAAAGACCACCAGATAACGAACTGCGGCCAGAGGGCGTTCGTGCTGCGTCGTCTTCATCGCCTGCGTGAATGGAATAGCGCTGGCGTGGCGTCCGTAGAAGTCGGTCGCAAGGATGGCGACGGCCGTGCAGATCAGAACAGCCAGGAGAAACTGGGAGATGGAGATAGCGCCACAGGCTAAGAATGTTGCTGAGAGCACAGTCGAAACGAACAGGACCGCATAGACGGTCCAGTGCTTTTGGACATCGAGAACGAGAGATTTTTCCCGGCCGAGGATGGAGCGAAAGATCCAGCTCCCACGCTGATCGACGGGGGAAGCAAACGCCGCACGCAGAGCGAATGTGAGCCAGAAAGCGACGATGGCAATCGAGACGAGTGCTCCGTCGTAGCGGAACCCAATGCCGGACGGCTCGATTGTGATCATGCTGGCGAATGCTAGCGCGATGCCGATGCTCAGGAAGATAGCAATCATCGCTCTCGGACGGCGCGATCGCCATAGTGTCTGTCCGATAAACCGGAAGACGCCGCGCTGGATAGGGTTACGCACGATAAAAGGGACAATGATGTCCGTGATGGTGTTGAAGAGGCCTCTGCGCTGTGCTGTAGCAGCAGAGCCTTCCATGACGAGACGAACTTTACGGCGATAGGCGATTGGATATGTAACGCAGCTGATGGTGATCGTAATAAGGGTTGCTATGATGCCGCGCATCGCAAGTAGGTCGAAGGGCGGAGCAGCGCCGTACATGATGCGCTGATAGATGCCAAGGAACCAGAAAGGTGGAAACCACAGGGACCAGTGGGAGGAACTTGTAAGCAGAGCTTTCAGGGCGCCCACCACCAATGGAAAGGTTGACAGTAAGGCGAAGAGAATCAGCATTCCCAGTGTCTGCAGGACAGGCGTGATCTTTTGGAAGAGTCGTTCTGATAGGAACGTGAG
Organism: Terriglobus sp. YAF25; assembly: GCF_052113305.1. Lineage (NCBI taxonomy): Bacteria > Pseudomonadati > Acidobacteriota > Terriglobia > Terriglobales > Acidobacteriaceae > Terriglobus > Terriglobus sp. YAF25. The sequence continues at coordinate 7,866 of NZ_JBFRCY010000266.1, read as the reverse complement.
AAGGATGCCCTGAAGAGAGAGCACCAGTGTGCAGGCAAAGACTCCGGCGAAAAGGACGGAGGCGAAATGCGCGAAAATGTGATGCACAATCTGCGGTTGACCGGCGGCAAGCGGGAAGAAGATGATCCCGAGTGCGTTGGTGGCAAGCAAGGTCGCGGCCAGGAAAATAGCAACAGCGAGGATACGGGAACTAAGGAGTTGCTGCGCCGGTAGAGGTAACGGCGCCAGGACAAAGACATCGATCGCATCGGGGAAGAGAACGTCCCAGCTATAGACGGCGATCGCCCCCATCACAAAGAGTGCGTAAGCAATGAAAAAGTAGTGATCACCAGCCTGTGGCCAATAGCCTCGTGTCGCAGATCCATGGGGTTGGTGATAGACAGGGAAGCTGATGAGTGAAGCGAGAAGTTGTGGCAATGCCATCGCCCATGCTGTTTGTAACGCACGGCTCATATCGCCATCGATCGAAAGCATCTCGTTCTGACAAAGGCGGGCGAGAAGGTGGCGGATGAGAATCTCCAGCCGGCCAGGCATACGTGCCGTGGGCGAGACCGGATCGTGGCGTAGATCGAGAACTGTGCTCTCAGGCATGGGCAATGGCCTCCGCGCGTCGAGGCCACTGAGGGGCTCGTCAAAGACAAGAAGTGACGGGTTATGCAGCAGGGCAGCGGAGAGCAGGATGCGCTGTTTCATCCCCTTGGAGTAGAGCGCAATCGGGCTGTGACGCCAGCTTTCGAGTCCCCAGAGACGCAGCAGCACATGAGCGCGGGCATCAATCAGGGATTCGGACATCCCGCGCAGGCGGCCGACAAGTTGCAGATACTCAAGACCGGTCAGGTGCGTGTAGACATGGGCCTCTTCGGGGACGTATCCCAGCGTGGCCCGGTATCGCTCCAACTGATGCCGAATATTTCCGCCCTGGAAGAACACGCCGCCTTCCGTAGGCTGTACCAGCCCGGTGATGATCTTTACGGTGGTGGACTTGCCAGAGCCGTTGGGGCCCAGATAACCGACCACCTCACCCGGGCGGATGGTGAAATTGATGGATTCAATCGCGGGAAGGCCCCGGTAGATCTTCGTCAGGTTTCTGACCTCAAGCATGTCGGTACCCCTATGTAGCAAACTGCATAACTTGTARGGGGAAGCCGCCCCACTTGTCAAGTAGATCGCTACATAGGTATGCTTTTGCGCATGGCTGAGACCGGAAAGCTTTCGCACACCGCCGCCCTGATTCTGCATGCGATTGCGGTCGGCTATCGTTATGGCTTCTCCATCATGGAGAGCACCGGGTTGCCGTCGGGTACCGTATATCCGGCGTTGCGGCGGCTCGAAGCGGAGGGGCTGATCCGATCACAGTGGGAAGCGGAAGCGATTGCCGAAAAAGAGCAGCGTCCGCCACGCAAGTATTACAAGACGACCGCGGCCGCGCGTCCTGTTTTGGAGGCTTCGCGCAGTCGGTATCCATTGCTGGCAGCACTCACCGCGCCGGCAGAGGAGAAGGAGCGCGTATGAATGTCTACCTGCGATTGCTTTCTCTGTTCCTGCCCGCCCAGCGGAGATACACGTGGCTGTCCGAATGGAATGCCGAGCTGTGGCATGTACGGAGTGAGTGCGGGTGGGTTTCGGCTCTCCATCTACTCCGCGGAGCCTTGGCCGACGTTCGGGAAATACGCACGCTGCCTGAAATGGAATCGCCGGCAGGGTGGTCCGTGACGCTGCCCTGGCTGCAATCCCGGATTTGGACGCAAACCTGGATTCAGCCTCTTGCTTTTCCGTTGGCGGCGTTCCTGGTCATGGCGTGTGCCGCTGTGTATGTTCCAGGTTCCCGGGATGTCTTGCTGAGCCGGAGTTATAACGCCCCATCATCCATTGTGCTGCTGAAGGATGCGGAGCATCCCGCAATCTCCTACGCGACGTACGCCGAATGGACGCGGCGGCGGCAGTCGCTCTTCGACGAGTTTGCGTTCTATGTGGTCCAGAAACGGTATGTCAACGGTGAGCACTTGCGTGTCGCGACCGCCTCATCCAACCTGATACGGATGCTAGGGCTGGGTCACTCTGCCGCGGGTGGAATGTATCTAAGTTATGCGGCTGCGAAACGGTTAGGGTATCCGTCACAGGTGCGTCTCGGTGCGAGCATGGTCCGCGTCCAGGGAATACTTCCACGCACGACGCTGCAGTTGTGGGACGATCCGGAGGCGATTGTTCTGGCAGATCGGCTTCCGGCGGGTATGCACGGGCGTGTGTTGGCCGCCGTGGCTCCTGGTGCACCCAATATCAATTTGGGTTTTGCCGTGACACAGAGCAGGCGGCCTCCTGTCCATATTGACGTTAAGCCGCTGGAAGAACGTGTTCTCATGCCTGGCAGAGCATTTCTGTTTGCGTGTGTGATCTTGCTATTCGCGTTGGCCGGAACGCGGCCTCTCGCTCGTGAAAATGCTTTGCGGATGCCAATGCGCCTGCGCTGGCGTCCGGCAATATTTGTAGGCGTACAGGTCCTTCTGTTGCTTGCCTCCGCCTATCTCGGTTCACTGGCGATCGCGATGAGCATGACTTTTTCGCGGCCGGAAGATGCAACTGCGTCACAGGCGTTTGCTGCCTTCCTGCTGTTACTGCCAACGATACGGCTGACACTGCGCAGCAACCGGCATCGCTGCCCATGCTGTTTGCGAAAGCTGGGACATCCGGCTCGAGTTGGGCAGCCTTCCGCCGCCTTCCTGAACTGGTATGGCACGGAACTGCTCTGCGCTCAAGGGCATGGCATGGCACATATACCGGATATGCCGACGACGTGGTTTTCAGAGCCACGCTGGATGCCGTTGGATTCGTCGTGGGCCGTTCTGTTTTCTCAGTGATATAGCACCGTTGAAATGCCTTCGTCATCAGCCGGCTTCTTTGTCTGGTTCAAGGGAACCGGAAGGCAATTCCTTCCGTATAGCCACTGCAAAGAGACTTTAGAGACTCCTAAGCGGTTTTGGAGGGGATGATGCTGGCAGACCTGCGGGACGCGTTTCGGCAGTTAAAGAAGGCACCGGCATTTGCGGTGACGGCCGTGGTGACCCTGGCCCTTGGAATCGGTGCGACCACCGCAATCTTCACCCTGGTGCACCAGGTCATGTTGAAGTCGCTGCCGGTTGCCAAGCCGGAAGAGCTCTGGAGGATCGGTGACAAGATCCGCTGCTGCAACTGGGGCGGATATACGCAGGGCAGCGATGGAGATTTCTCTCTCTTTTCCTGGGAGGCATACAAGAACTTTCGCGCGCATACGCCGGAGTTCAGTGATCTTGCGGCGCTGCAGGCCGGGAATGCCGCGCTCGGTGTGCGCAGAGCCGGCTCCCAGGCGCAGGCGGATACACGCAACGGAGAGTATGTCTCCGGGAACTTCTTCCGCACTCTCGGCGTGCAGCCATGGATCGGTCGCCTGATGACAGACGCGGATGACCAGGAGTCCGCATCGCCTGTGGCGGTGATGAGCTATCACGTCTGGCAGGAGAAGTACGGCTCCGATCCTTCTGTCGTCGGCGCAAATTATCAGATCAATGGACATTCCTTTACGGTGATCGGCGTGGCTCCGCCCGGATTTTATGGCGCCAAGCTCGCCGGCGGAGGCATGCCGGACTTCTGGCTTCCTTTGACGACTGAGATCATGATCGACGGCGCCACGTCGCGGTTGAAACGGCCCAATGGCAACTTCCTCGATCTGATCGGAAGAGTTCGCCACGGTGTCGATTCGAGGACGCTCGAAGCGAAGCTGCGCGTGGAGTTTCATGACTGGCTGGCAAGTCATGTACCCGATATGGAGCCTGGTGAAAAACAGCTTTGGCAGCAACAGACGCTGCACCTGATTCCTGGCGGGTCGGGAGTCGCTGCTATGCGGGATCAGTACAAGGCTGGGTTGAGGCTGCTGCTGATCGCGGCCGGGTGTGTCCTGCTGGTTGCTTGTGGGAACCTGGCAAATCTGATGCTGGCGCGCGGCCTGAAAGACAGAGCACAGACCTCTATCCGGACGGCCCTGGGAGCATCCCGGCGGCGCCTGGTACGCAGAGCGATGGTCGAGGCCGTTACTCTGGCTTTGATTGGAGGTATCTCTGGAGTCGCTGTAGCCTATGCCGGAACCAGGCTGATTCTGTATCTGGCTCTGGAGCGTGGAAACTCCAACAACTTCGTGCCCATCAGTGCGACCCCATCGATTCCGGCGCTGTTATTTACGCTGGGTATCTCTGTACTGACGGGAATCCTCTTCGGCATCGCACCTGCTTGGATGACCTCACACGCCAACCCTGTAGACGCATTGCGCGGAGCGAATCGTTCCGTGGGTGGAAGAAGCTCCTGGACGCAGAAGTCGCTCGTTATCGGCCAGGCGGCGATGTCCCTGGTGCTGCTTTCGACGGCGGCTCTGCTGGGCCGAAGCCTGCGAAATCTGGAGCACCAGAACTTCGGGTTCGAGACAGAGAACCGGTATATCGTGTGGATCAACCCGATGCTGGGCAACTATAAGCCAGACCAGTTGGAACCGATGTTCCGAAAGATCGACACCCGCCTGATGCAGATTCCAGGTGTGCACATGGTCGCGCCGGCTCTCTATGCTCCGATGACGGGCGATAGCTGGAATGATGGTATACGCATTCAGGGCAGGCCGGAGCCAGGAGCGAAGGAAGACACCGGAGCGGGCTGGTCTCGCGTGATGCCCGGCTTCTTTGAAACTGTCGGTGCACAGATGGTTCTCGGCCGCTCGATCGGTGAAGAAGATACCTCGACGACACGTAAGGTTGCCGTGATCAACGAAGCCTTCGCCAAACGATTCTTCAAGAATCAGAATCCCATCGGTCAGCACTTCGGCATCGACAAGATCAAATATGCGGGCACGCTTGAGATTGTCGGTGTTGTGCGCGATATGCGCTACATGACTTACGACTACAAAGATCCGGTACGTCCGATGTTCTGGGTGCCGGAGACGCAGACGGTGCAGTACGACGATACGGCGTTCATGGCCGGCGAGACCTGGTCTCACTATCTCTACAACATCGTGATCTGGGCTCCGGGAGCTCCTACTGGTATGGAAGAGCAGGTGAGGAAGGCGCTGGTCAGTATCGATCCCGACCTTGTGCTTTACGGTGTCGATCCGTACAAGAAGGTCGTAAGTGCCGACTTCCAACAAGAGAACATGATCGCGACCCTAACTACGCTCTTCGGCGTCCTCGGTCTTACGTTGGCGGCCGTGGGCCTGTATGGCGTGATGGCGTATATGGTGGAGCAGCGGACAAGCGAGATCGGCGTGCGGATGGCACTTGGCGCTAACCGCGGTGACGTGGTGCGCATGGTGCTGCACAATGCCTTCCTACAGATCGCAGTGGGACTAGCGCTCGGCATTCCAGCGGCCATTGGAGCAGGCAAGTTGATGACCGACCAGCTCTTCGGTGTAAAGCCCTGGGATCCGGTGATGATTACGGCAGCGGTTGTCCTGCTTGCGGTGGCAGCGCTGTTGGCATCACTGATCCCAGCACGCCGGGCAGCCAGCGTCGACCCGATGGTGGCTCTCAGAAGTGAATGAGGGCAAGAGCAGCCTGGGGTAGAGGAATTTCGTTGGACTGTATCCGGGGACGTGATACAGTCGCCATCGCAGTTCAAAATCTGATGTGGACGTACGTTCTACGTCCATTGACAGCAAACAGTCACGATGCTTCCGACGCTGAGGAGATATTCAGGATGCGAGTTCTGTTCACTGCTTTTTTCACGCTCATTTCTGCTGGTTGGATGGGCGGCCTACCCCACACTCAAGTCAACGCAGCAACGCAGCCGCAGGCCGCCCAGACAGGGTGGGCGTGGCCGGCAATTCCTGGATGCCTCTCGGATCCTTCCATCTCGACTCCGGGATCAACCGACTTCAGTTCACTCTGTCCACAGTTACAAGCAATGGAAAACTGCTCGATGCCGCGTCGATCCGGCAGAAGCTTGCACTTCCGAATGAGCCTTCCTGTCTCGCATATGCTGACAACGTGCGAAGCGGAATCATCGCATATATGGGAGTTGTCGCTCCGGCCTTCGACCAACCAGGCGGAGGCGTAGAGTTCTGGCTTCCTCCTGGAGCAGTCGTCGCGAAGAAGACAGCCGATCTCCCCGGAAGCCCTGGCTGTGGCACAAATTAGTTCAGCGAGACAAAGCGGGGCAAGGCTATGTCTTGCCCCGCTTTGCGTTTCTTAGAACTGATACTTGACCGACATCTCCAGAATGCGGCGGCTGTCCGGATCTCTGTGCTTCCGAAGCCCGTCCCTTGATTGGGGCGCAGGTGGCTTTCTGTTTCGTCGTCCTGTTACGAGCGGAGGAGGAACCTCCAGGACCGAGAGTATCGCGCCGGATTCCATATTTGCTGAAAATTGAGAGGATTCAGCCAGGATGACGAATTCCTGAAACCTGTCTTCGGTATCATTCTTTCGGCGATGATCCTCGACCTCCGTACCCTAAACGACCTCTTCCTCCGCGCCGCCTCCAAGGGCGACACCACGGTTGTTCTTACCCAGGCAGCCGATCACTCGTGGCGCCCCCTTACCTCCGCCCAGCTCTATGCCCGCGTACGCGCCTTTGCGAAGGCGCTGGAGTCGTGGGGTATCAAGAAGGGCGACCGCGTGGCTCTCATCAGTGAAAACCGATGGGAGTGGGCGGTGACGGACTTTGCCGCGCTCGCCATAGGAGCGGTCGGCGTTCCGTTGTTCCCGACGCTGACCGCCGAGCAGACCACCTATATGCTCAACGATTCCGGAGCGCGGATCGCAGTCGTCTCCACGAAGGATCAGTATGAGAAATTGGCGTCGATTCACGAGAAGACATCCGGCATTGAGTGGGTTATCGTAATGGACGCCGGGGAGTTTCCGGGCGCCGAAAGCTTTAGCAGCCTGCTGGCCGATGCGGACAAAGATCTGGCTCGTGATGCCGCTTTCGACGCCAAACTGGCCGAAGCAAAGCCTGAGGACCTGGCCACCATCGTCTACACCTCGGGTACRACGGGCGAGCCCAAAGGCGTGATGCTGACGCACAACAACATTGCGCAGAACATCAACTACACGGTCGAGTTTATTGATTTCAATCCGGCTGACTCCTGCATCAGCTTCCTCCCGCTCTCGCACATCACCGCCCGTATTCTCGATTACGAGATGTACGCCAATGGCTGCGTACTGGCCTATGTGTCTCGTCTGGACCGATTGCCACCTGCGATGCAGACGGTTAAACCGACGATCCTGGTGGCCGTGCCACGCGTCTTTGAGCGCATCCGGCACTCGGCAGAGACCAAGTCGCTGGCCTCTCCGGTGAAGGCGAAGATCTTTGCCTGGGCTATCGGCGAAGGGAAGAAGCATCGGGAGACAGTGCTGGCTGGGAAAACACCGGCAAGCCCTCTCTGGAAGCTCGCCAACAAGCTGGTTTTTTCGAAGATCAAGGAAGCCTTCGGCGGACGTGTACGCCTTTATATCTCAGGTGGCGCCCCGCTTGGCCTGGACAATGCCAACTGGTTTGCCGCAGCGAATATCAGGATTCTGGAGGGGTACGGCCTGACGGAGACATCTCCGGTGATTGGACTGAACCACCCCATCTACAACCGCGTTGGCTCTATCGGCAAGCCACTTACCAATATTGTCGTGCGATTCGCCGACGATGGTGAACTGGAAGTGAAGGGGCCGTCGGTCTTCCAGGGCTACTGGAATAAGCCGGAGGCAACCAAAGAGGTCTTTACCGAGGACGGCTTCTTCAAGACTGGGGATATCGGCCACAGCGATGATGACGGGTTCATCTTTATCACCGATCGCAAGAAGGAGCTGATCAAGCTGTCGGCCGGAAAGTTCATTGCCCCGTCGTTTGTTGAGGGCAAGCTGAAGG
>NZ_JBFRCY010000265.1:0-5490 GCF_052113305.1 Terriglobus sp. YAF25 | reverse complement strand
GCGCAAGTCTGTGCGACCGTAAGTGGTCGATCTGTTCCTGAATCGGTTTGTGTAATGGTTGAAATTCAGACTGCTGGCTGAGCATACAGTCCACCCGCTAGCTGGTTATCGGCAGTCTGAAGCCAGACCTGAGGGAATGTGTGAAATAACTGAGACCGGCGACGGCATCGCTTGTTCGTTGGGGTGACTCGCAATGGGTGAACTATTCGAGGGAAGCTCGAACCGGGTGGGAGCCCAGGGCTTTTAGCCCTCGGTATGGGCTCAATATAGAAATGGGCTTTAGCCCTGGGCTTTTTGCTGACGGACGGAGAAGGCCCAAGGCTAAAAGCCCATTTACTTTTATGCCTGTACCAGCTGGCTAAAGCCCGCTGCTCCCACCCGGTTTCCGGACTGTCTCAGATCAATCGAATTTGTCGACACGCCTAAGTTCGTCGGGGACCCCGATATGCAAYGGATGGGGCATACAGCAGCCTCCGTTTTACACAGGATTCATCAGCGCAGTAAGAAACCCAATACGGCCTGTGTAAATAGTTCAGCTTTCATTAAGGTTGGCAAACTACAGTGATCTACATGATTCGAGTGTGTCGGGCAGGCGGTTATGTGGTCAGTGCCGCCTTGCTGCTTTCTGTAGCGCCGGTGAGCTGGGCACAGGACCCACAGCCGGAAAAGATCACGCTGACCGAGGCCATTCGCCGTGCGCAGGCGAATGAACCCATCTTTGCCGCGGCCGTTGCGGCAGGGCGCTCCGCAAAGATTGACAGCTATCTGGCCAAGGCGGCGTTGCTGCCTTCAGCGACGTATCACAACCAGATGCTCTACACCCAGCCCAATGGCCAGACCAATCAGGGCGGACAGGTCGGAACGCAGGCATCGCCGATCTTCATCGCCAACAATACGGTGCATGAGTACATCAGTCAGGCCGTGATCAACGAGACCGTCGGTCTGAAGGGGATTGCCAACGCGCAGGTAGCTTCTGCGGTTGCTGCCCGCGCACAGGCCGAAGCGGAGATTGCGCGCCGCGGCCTGGTAAGTGCGGTCGTGAATCTGTACTACATGGTCTACGTGGCCGCACGGAAGCAGACCCTCATGGAAGAGGGCTTGGCCGAGGCGCAGAGCTTCGCTGAGATTACGCAGAAGCGTGAGGCCGGCCGTGAGGTCGCGCGTGCCGATGTGGTCAAGGCGCAACTGCAGCTCCAGGGCCGTCAGCGCGATATTGCTGATGCGAAGCTTGCCGCGGATAAGGCGCGGCTGGAGCTTGCCGTGCTGCTCTTTCCGGATCCGCGTACGCCCTATGTGACGGACGCTCCGCAGAACCCGCCGGAGCTGCCGACGCGCGACGAGGTGAACAAACTTGCCTCGACCAACAATCCTGAGGTTCGCAGCGCACTGGCCGACTTGGCGGCAGCCAACGCCAGTGTGCGTTCGGCCAAAGCGGGATATCTACCCGACCTCGGTCTCAACTTCACCTACGGTATCGACTCTCCGCAGTTTGCCAAAAATGGCCCCGATGGCGTGCGGAACCTTGGCTACTCCATCAGCGGAACGCTGGATATTCCGGTGTGGGACTGGTTTTCGACGCAGAAGAAGATTCAGCAGAGCCAGATTCAGCGCAATGTAGCCAAGGTCAGTCTGACCGCGGCACAGCGCCGGCTGATCGCCAATCTGGAAGAAAGTTATGCCGAAGCCGCGGCAGCGCGCAATCAACTGGCGCTGCTGGAGCAAAGCGCGCAGACGGCGGCCGAAAGTCTTCGGCTGACACGGCTGCGGTACGCGGCGGGTGAGTCCACGGTGCTGGAGGTCGTCGACGCGCAGAACGCTTTGCTTACTGCTCAGACGGCCCAGGCCGACGGTGTTGTGCGCTATGAGAGCGCATTGTCCGCACTTCAGATCCTGACAGGAACCCTGTAATGAAGAACACGGCACGATTGATCGAGAACACATCACGAACGCTGGCATTGGCCGGGTGCATCCCGGTCCTGGCGATGGCATGTTCCTTTACTCTTGGCGGTTGTAAGAAGGCTGCCGATACCGCAGCGGAGACTCTGGTGGCGGTAGAGGCCGAAAAGCCGGAGACCGGAGAGATCTCCGAGCGCATCATGGCCGACGCTACGCTTTCGCCGCTGGCGCAGGCAGCAATTTCGCCCAAGATCTCCGCTCCGGTCAAGACCTTCTACGTGCAGCGTGGGGCGAAGGTGAAAGAGGGCCAGTTATTGGCCCTGCTGGAGAACCGCGACCTGGCGGCCCAGGCGCTCGATACCAAGGGACAGTTCACCTCGGCGCAGGCGACCTACGAGATGCAGACCAAGTCTCAGGTTCCCGAGGATGCCGCCAAGGCTGAGTTGGATGTCGCACAGGCACAGGCGCAGCTCAAGCTGCAGCAGGAGATTGTGGCAGCGCGCAAGAAGCTCTTCGACGAGGGCGCGATTGCTGGCCGCGACTATGACACTGCTGTCGCCGCTCTGGTGCAGGCACAGGCAGCGTATGACGTTGCCGCCAACCATCTGAACTCGGTGAAGAAGGTAAATCGCACCGCGTCGTTGAAGTCGGCGGAGGGACAGCTTTCATCGGCTGAGGGTAAGTACCAGGCAGCGGCTGCACAGGTCTCTTACTCGGAGATCCGTAGTCCCATCTCCGGTGTGGTGACCGACCGTCCTCTCTTTCCCGGAGAGACGGTGACCGCGGGCTCTCCTCTGATTACGGTCATGGACACCTCGGCGCTGATCGCCAAGGTGCATCTCGCGCAGACCATGGTGCAGCGGCTGGCTCTGGGGAACGAGGCGCAGATTATGGTTCCCGGTGTGACCGATCCGGTGCCTGCGAAGGTGTCGCTCATCAGTCCCGCGGTCGATCCCGGCAGCACAACCGTCGAGGTATGGCTGCGTGTCGACAATGCAGCCGGCAAGTATAAGGCGGGTACGCCCGTACGGGTCGCGATTGCAGGACGCTCGGTGCCTCAGGCCGTAAAGGTGCCCGTGRTTGCGGTGGTCACAGCGCAGGATGGCGGGAAGTCGGTGATGGTGGTCAAGGCCGACAGCACGGCGCACAAGGTGAAGGTGCAGACCGGTATTACCGATGGTGAAGATATTCAGATCACACAGGGACTGAACGGTTCAGAGACCGTTGTCACCAACGGCGCCTATGCGCTGGAAGAGGGCACCAAGGTAAAGGTCGGCAAAGCCGGTGAGGGAGACGAGAAGGAATGATCTCCCATCCGGAAAAGCCCTTCTGGCTGGAGCGGTATCGCTCATCGATCTTCTTCTTTCTGATCGTGCTGTCGCTGGCTGGTATTTTCGCCTCGCAGAAGGTGCCGATCAGCGTCTTTCCCGAGACGAACTTCCCGCGTGTCGTCATCGGCGTAGACAACGGCGTCATGCCGGTGGAGCAGATGCAGGTCACGATCACCAAGCCGATTGAGGACGCGATGAACACCGTCCCCGGTCTGGCGACCGTGCGTTCCAATACCAGCCGAGGCTCGGCTGAGGTGAGCCTGTTCTTCGACTGGAACGTTGATATGTTCCGCACGCTGCAGCTGGTGGATGCGGCGCTGAGTAAGGTGCGCCAGACTCTGCCGGCTACCGCGGTCATCACTACTAATCGTCTGACCTTCGCTACCTTCCCCATCATTGGTTACAGCCTCACCTCCGATACGCTGTCGCAGACCGAGCTATGGGAACTGGCGACCTATGCGTTGAAGCCGCCGTTGAACCGTGTGTCCGGTGTCAGCATGGTTACGGTTCAGGGCGGCAAGGTGCCGGAGTTCCATATCGTGCCCAACATGGCGCGGTTGCAGGCGACGAACGTCACCATCATGGATATCGTGAATGCGGTGCAGGCCTCGAATATCGTCGACTCGCCTGGACTGTACGAGGAGAACCATCAGCTCATCCTTGGCCTGGTAGGAGCGCAAGCACATGATGCTGATCAGCTAGGACGTCTGGTGGTGAAGGCGACCGCCAGTGGAACCGCCGTGCGCGTGAGCGATGTCGCGACGGTGCAGCCGGGTGTGTTGCCCGTGTATACGACAGTGACTGCCGATAATCATGCGGCGGTCTTGTTGAACATCACGCGGCAGCCTTCCAGCAATACGGTTGCCGTGGCTGATGCTGTCTCCGCGCAGGTGGAGCAGTTGAAGAAGAACCTGCCCGCCGGCGTGCAGATGAAGCTCTACTACGATCAGGCAGAGCTGGTGCGCGAGAGTATTCGCAGCGTACGCGACGCCATCATGATCGGCCTGCTGTTGGCCTGCGTCATCCTCTTTCTCTTCCTTGGCGACTGGAGCTCGTCACTCGTGGCTGGCCTGGTAATTCCGGTGACGGTGGCGATCACCGTGCTGGTGTTGTGGTCCATCGGGCAGAGCTTCAACCTCATGACGCTAGGCGGTCTGGCGGCGGCCATCGGCCTGGTAATCGATGACGCCATCGTAGTGGTCGAGAACATCGTGCTGCACCGCGACACCGGCCAGTCACGGGCCAGCGCTGCGCGGCTCGCGCTGAAGGAGATCTCGGCGCCACTGGTGGGTTCCACCATTACGCCAGTGGTGGTCTTTCTTCCACTGGTCTCGGTTACGGGTGTGACTGGAAGCTTCTTCCGCGCGCTGGCCATCACGATGACGGTGGCGCTGTTGACCTCACTGCTTCTGGCCGTCACCTGGACCCCGGCGTTGAGTCTCGCACTGCTGCGCGACCGTAAGGACAGCGAAGAAGGGAAGCGTCACGAAGAGCATCACGGCAAGCTGATGACGCGGGTTATTGCCACGCACCATCGTGTGCTGACATGGTCCCTGGCACGCCCGGCGATACTGCTGGGTATTTGCGGCTTGCTCGTGGTGGGCACGTACCTCGGATATCGCGCCCTGGGTTCGGACCTGCTGCCGGAGATGGATGAGGGCGGCTTCATTCTGGACTACATCATGCCCGCGGGCAGCTCGTTGACAGAGACGAATCGTGTGCTCGAGCACGTGAATCGCATCCTGCACTCCATGCCGGAGGTGGAGAGCACCTCGCGGCGTACCGGCCTGCAGATGGGCCTGGCGGCGGTGACTGAAGCGAACACAGGTGACATGACCGTGAAGCTGAAGAAGAGTCGTGACCGCGGTATCGACGAGGTGATCGCCGATGCACGCGCGGAGATCAAGAAGGCTGAGCCGGAGCTGGATGTGGAGTTCATCCAGGTGCTGCAGGACATGATCAACGATCTGTCGAATGCGCCGGAGCCGATCCAGATCAAACTCTTCTGCGATAACTTCGCGGTTCTGGATGACGTTGCACCGCGCGTCGGTGATGCCATCAGTAAGATTCCCGGTGTCGTCAGCGTGGAGAACGGCATTGAGAACACCATCAGCGGTTCGGGAACCAACTTCCAGGTCGATCCCGTGGTGGCCGCTCGTCTGGGTTTCACGCCGCAGGAGGTTGCTGAAGACGCGACCTCGATCCTTGATGGTGTGAATACGACTGATCCGCTGATTGCGAATGGAAGACCGTACACCATCCG